>DASSCT010000192.1:0-3010 GCA_035697545.1 Gaiellaceae bacterium
ACCGCGCGGATCCAGGAGCGCAGCTGCCCGCCGAGCTCTCGGTTCCAGGCGCAGATGACCCGGCCGGGCTCGTTCATCGCCACCATGAGCGTGTTGCGCTGCGCGGGCTCGTCCGTGGCCTCGTCGACCATGCCCACGACCTCGCGCACGCCGCCTGGGCCCTCGAGCCTCCGGAACCGCTTCGTCTCGAGCCTCATCGCCTCCGCCGAGCCTATCGCGCCGAGCGACCTTGCTATCCTCCAAACACCACATTTCACCGGTTCGGAGAAATGGGCGCGTCGCGCCCGTTTTTTTTAGGAGCAGCAGTTGACCGACGTCTATGACAAGGAGAAGACGCTCTTCCGGGAGATCGCACCGCAGGTAGAGAACGCAATCCCCGGAGTGGAGGTGCTTGCACTCGAGCTCTCGGGGCCCGAGCGCTTCACCGTGTTCATCGACCATCCACGTCAGGTCGACCACGCGCTCTGTGCGCGGGTCACCGACGTCCTCCGGCCGTATCTGCGCGACTACACGGTGGACGTGTCTTCGCCGGGCGTCGAGCGCCCGCTACGGACTCCCGCCCATTTCGAGCGGGCGGTCGGGCGGCGCGTGGCGCTCCGCACGTCGAACGACATCGAGGGGCGCAAGCGATTCAAGGGAGAGCTCGTCGGAACGACCCCGGCCGGAGTCCGGGTGGACACCGACGGTGAGGAGTACGTGATCCCGTACGACGCCATCGTGCGGGGCAATCTGATCGAGGAGAGGGTGACATGAGCCGCGAGATCATCGAGGCGGTCCGCGAGCTGGAGCGTGAGCGAGGTCTCGAGAGCGGGATCCTCGTCGACGCGCTCCGCGACGGACTGCTCGCTGCCTACAAGAAGACGCCGGGCGCGTACCGGCACGCAACGGTCGAGATCGACGACAACGGAGACTTCCGCGTCTTTGCGATCCACATGCCCAAGGATCTCGAGGAGCGCCTGCTCGACGAGGCACGTGAGCGCGCCCTCGACGATCTCGAGCGCATCGAGGAGGAGACCGGTGAGAAGCAGCACACGCTCATCACCGACGACGACCTCGAGATCGACTGGTCGCAGGTGCCCGAGGATCACGTGCGCCGCGAGGACGTCACGCCCGAGAACTTCGGCCGAATCGCCGCGCAGACGGCGAAGCAGGTGATCCAGCAGCGGATCCGCGAGGCCGAGCGCCAGATCATGTACGAGGAGTACGTCGACCGCGTCAGCGAGGTCGTGACGGGCATCGTCCAGCAGGCCGGTGACCGCAACAACATCCTGGTCGACCTCGGCAAGGTCGAGGCGCTCTTGCCGCGCTCCGAGCAGGTCGACGGCGAGCGCTACGAGCAGGGGAGCCGGATCAAGGCCGTGATCACCGAGGTCCGGTCCGGCACGAAGGGCCCGCAGGTGATCCTCTCTCGGCGCGATCCAGAGCTGATCAAGACCCTGTTCGAGCTCGAGGTTCCAGAGATCGCCGACGGCTTGGTCGAGATTCGGGGCGTCGCCCGCGAGCCGGGCTATCGGTCGAAGATCGCCGTTGTCTCGCACACCCAGGGCGTCGACCCGGTCGGCGCCTGTGTCGGCCCCCGCGGGTCGCGGGTGCGCATGGTCGTCTCCGAGCTCCGCGGCGAGAAGATCGACATCATCCCGTGGAACACCGAGCCCGCGCGCTTCCTCGCGAAAGCGTTGTCGCCGGCCCGGGTCCGCGAGGTCTACATCGACGACGAGACCAAGGAGGCGACGGTCATCGTCCCGGAGGACCAGCTCGCGCTCGCGATCGGCAAGGAGGGCCTGAACGCGCGGCTTGCTGCGCGCCTGACGGGGTGGAAGGTCGACATCCAGTCCGAGGCCGAGTTCGCGGCGGCCGAGGCTGAGGCCGCGTTCGCCGGCGGCGAGGCCGGCGAGGATTTCTCCGGCCGCTGTGCGGCAATCCTCTCGAACGGCAAGCGCTGTCCGAACGCGGCGATCCCCGGCACTCGCTTCTGCGGCATCCCGGCGCACGCCGCTCTCGCCGAGCGCGAGGCCCGGGGCGAAACGGTCGAGGAGGCCGTGCCGGTCGCCGGCGCCGAGCCGGTGGAGGAGCAGGAGGAAGAGGAGACGCCTAGCCAGGAGCAGCAGGCCGAGGAGCAGGTCGCCGCGCGCGCGAGCGCGGACGAAGGGGACGAACAAGGCGCTGCCTGAGAACCACGACGCGATTCGGACGTGCGTCGGGTGCGGCCGGAAGGCTCCGAAGGACGAGTTGCTCCGCTTCGTCGCGCGGGACAGCGAACTGGCGCTAGGCCCGACTGATCCGGGTCGCGGCGCCTACACCTGCCGAAGGCTCGCCTGCTTCGAACGAGCGCTCGCGAGCAAGGCGTTCAACCGCACGCTCAAGCGCACCGTCCGAATCGATCAGGATCTCCAACGCCTCTACACTGACCGCTGACCATGGCTGATCAAAACCGTCCAAACAGGCCCATTCGGCCGCGCCAGGCACAGGCCGGGCGCCGCAAGCGCCGCGTCGTCATCGACTCGCAGGCGGCAAGGCCGCGCCCTGACTCGCGCCAGGCCCGCGATCGCACCGATGTGAAGCCGAAGCAGCCCCGCGAGGTCGTTCAGCCGACCGGTCCCGTTACGGTCCAGTCGGGCGTCACCGTCAAGGAGCTTTCGCAGGCGCTCGGGAAGCCCGTCGCGGACATCATCAAGATCATGATGGGGCTGGGGGAGATGGTCACCATCACCCAGTCGCTGTCGGACGAGGCCGTCCAGCTGATCGCGGCCGAGTTCAAGCGCGAGGTGACGATCAAGCACGCGGCGGAGGAGGACGAGGAGCCGGAGTCGTACGACGATCCGGAGGAGACGCTGAAGCCGCGCCCGCCGGTCGTCACGATCATGGGCCACGTCGACCACGGCAAGACCACGCTGCTCGACGCGATCCGCGAGACAGCGGTTGTCGAGACCGAGGCAGGCGGGATCACGCAGCACATCGGCGCCTACCAGGCCGAGCACGACGGGCGGAAGATCACGTTCCTCGACACCCC
>DASSCT010000193.1:0-7670 GCA_035697545.1 Gaiellaceae bacterium
CCACCACCGCTGTCGCCGCCGCATGCCGTCAGCGCAAACATCGCCGCGCCGGCCAGCGCGGCGAGCCACAGCCACCTGCTCTTCGTCATGCGATCTCCCCTTTCCGAGGTCTCGGGCTTGTTGTCACTCCGTCGCCCCCCGAGCCGACGGATGCCAGCGCATGGTAAGCCGCTCGGCGGCAGCAACGAGGGAATAGAAGGCGATCCCGAAGACGCTCGCGACGACGATCGCCGCCCAGGCCTCGGTGAACGCAAAGACGCCGGCCTGCCTCTGGATCTCGACGCCCAGGGCATCCAGCGAGCCGCCGAACCAGTCACCCACGATGGCCCCGATCATCGCGAGTACGGTCGCGACCTTCAACCCGGTGAAGATGAAGGGAAGGGCATGGGGAATCCGGACGCGACGGAAGATCTCCAGCTCACCCGCTGCATAGGAGTGCATGAGCTCGATCTGCTGGGGCCGGACCGACGTCAGTCCCCGGAGGGTGTTGACGAGGACCGGGAAGTAGCAGAGCACCGCAGCGATCACCATCTTCGACAGCTGGCTGAGCGTCCCGAACCAGTTGTTGGTGATCGGGGCGAAGGCGATGATCGGGATCGCGTTGGCGGCGATCGCGAATGGCATTAGCGCCGTGGCCAACGTGCGCCAGCGGGCCAGGACGAGCGCCGTGACGATCGCGGCCGAGCAGCCCATGATCCAGCCGCCCAGCGCCTCCTCGAAGGTGAACCAGCCGGCGCTCCAGAGGGTGTCCCGCTCGGTCCAGAGCGTCCTGGCGATGTCCGACGGCGGCGGAAGCAGGAACTCCTGAATGTCGAGGCCGCGGACGAGGCCTTCCCAGAGCGCGATGCCGGCGGCGAAGACGACCACCGCGGGCGCCCAGTCAGTAACGCTTTGGCCTACCCGGGTCCCTAACGTCCCGCGTGGGATCGGCTCGACGACCGTGGCGCTCACAGCCGTCCTCTCGAACGACTGTCGTGTCGACCGGTCATTTCAGACGGCCGCACGGGCCAGGCCCGTACGGCCTGAAAACGACATCGCAAGCGACGTCTCACTGGAGCCCCTCCTCGGCGACGATGAGCTCCTCCTCGCCGGCGGGTTCCTCGACATCGAAGCCTCCGCCGCGGCGGAGCAGACGCCGGACCTCACGGATGAGCTCCGCAAAGCGAGGCCCCTCACGCGTGTCGGCGGTCCTCGGCTGCGGCAGGTCGATGTCGACGATGCCGACGATCCGGCCCGGGCGGGCGGACATGACGACGACGCGCGTCGAGAGGAAGACGGCCTCCGAGATCGAGTGCGTGACGAACGTGACCGTACTGCCGCTCCGCTCCCAGATCTGCAGGAGCTCCAGGTTGAGGCGCTCACGCGTCATCTCGTCGAGTGCGCCGAACGGCTCGTCCATCAGCAGCAGCGGCGGATCGAATGAGAGCGCGCGCGCGATGGAGACCCGCTGCTGCATCCCGCCGGAGAGCTGCCAGGGATGGTGCCCCTCGAACCCTGTCAGCTCGACGAGTTCGACGAGCTTCTTGACTCGCTCGGCCCGCTTGCGCCGGTCCCAGCCCATCATCTCCAGCGGGAGGGCGATGTTCTTCGCGACCGTCCGCCAGTCGAAGAGGACAGCGTCCTGGAAGACGATCCCGTAGTCGCGGTCGAGCCGCGCCTGGTGCGCCGACTTCCCGTTGACGACGACCTCGCCGGTGGTCGGCTGGATCAGGTCGCCGATGATCCGCAGCAGCGTCGACTTGCCGCAGCCCGACGGGCCGATCAGGGAGATGAACTCCCGCTCTTCGATGTCGAGGTTGATTCCCTGGAGCGCGACGACGCCGCCGGTCCCGAACTCCTTCTTGACGTTGGAAAGCGAAACGACGCTCACGCCACGTGCTCCGGCGCGCGGCGGACCACGATCCGCTCGGCGACGACGACGATCAGGAAGAACGTGATCCCGAGCAGCGCCGCGATCAGGTTCGTCGCCCAGAGGCTCGGAGGCGAGGTCGCGTAGTACTGGTTGAAGTTGAGGATCGCGCCGCCGAGACCGTCCTGGATCGACGCCGGCAGCTCACCGATGATCGCCCCCACCACGCTCGCCGTCGCGGCGATCTTGAATGCGGCGAAGAGGTAGGGGAGCGACGTCGGTAGCCTGAGCTTCCAGAGGATCTCGAACGAGCCGGCCGCGTAAGAGCGCATCAGCTCGAGTGCTCGTGGATCGACCGACGTGACCCCGCGGAGCGTGTTGATCGTGACGGGAAAGAACGTGAGGTAGGCGGCGATCACCGAGACGGAGAACCAGTCCGGGAAGCCGCGGCCGCCGAGCCAGACCACCACCATCGGCGCGATCGCCAGGATCGGGATCGTCTGTGAGGCGACGATGTAGGGCAGGAAGCTCCGCTGGAGCAGCCTTGAGTGGGCGAGGATGACGCCGAGCACGAAGCCGATCGAGGCGCCGAGTGCGAACCCGACCGCCGCCTCCTTGGCGGTGAACAGCGCGGCGTTCCAGAGAACCTCGATCAGCATCGGCCCGTTCCGGCGCGAGGGCTCGAAGAGCTGGCCGACGATGTCGTAGATGTGGGGGAGCGTGCGGTCGTTGACCTCGAACGCGCCGATCCGCAGGCCGGTCGTCTCGCCAAACCACTTGAAGGCTTCCCAGAGGCCGCAGAGCACGGCCAGGACCGCGACGAGCATCCCAACGCGCTTGAGGGCGTTGCTCAGCATTCGCCGATGCTTAGCACGTTAGGCTCGGGCGCGTGGCTGTGCTCACGAACATCACGTTCGCGTGCGTGGACCCGGTGCCGTTGTCGGAGTTTTGGGCCGCGGCGCTCGGGTATGAGCCTGTCCAGCCTCCACCCGAAGTCGTGGCCGAGGTCGAGAAGGCCATCGACCGCGGCGAGCTCGACCCGACGGGCTGGGCGATGCTCGTCCACCCCGACGGGAGCGGCCCGCGGCTGCTCTTCCAGCGCCGGCCGAAGAGCTCGCCGGAGGACATTCCGATTCATCTCGACCTGACGGCGGAGAACCGCCACGCCGAGGTCTCACGCCTCCAGAGCCTCGGCGCGACCAAGGTCGCGGAGCGCTCCCAGACGATCGGCCCGTATCAGGAGCTCTGGACCGTGATGAAGGATCCCGAAGGCAACGGGTTCTGCGTGTCGTGAGCCCGCTCGATCCAAGCCGGACCGTCGCCGAGCTGAAGGAGCTCCGCGAGCTGACGGGCAACGAGGACGGCGCGCAACGCGTGGCCTGGACGGACACCTGGGTGCAAGCGCAGGAGTGGATGGCCGCGAAGCTCGAGGGAATCGGGGCGGAGATGGCGTTCGACGAGGCGCACAACCAGTGGTGGACGCTTCCTGGCGGCTCGGAGAAGGAGCTGCTGATCGGCGGTCACCTCGACTCGGTTCCCAACGGCGGCTGGCTCGATGGCGCGCTCAACGTCGTCGCGGGGTCGGAGGTGTTCCGGCGGATCGCCGAGGAGGGCGAGGCGCCCGTCACCGTCCGCCTCGTCAGTTGGGCCGACGAGGAGGGCGCTCGATTCGGCCGCTCCCTATTCGGCTCCAGTGCGGCAGCGGGCTCGATGAACGACCAGGACGAGCTGCGGGAGCTGACGGATCGCGACGGCATCTCGTTGCCGGAGGCGATCGGGGCGCATGGGGTCGATCTCGATCGCGCGACGGAGTCCGCGAAGCAGCTCGAGAACACTGCGGCCTACCTCGAGCTCCACATCGAGCAGGGGCCGGTGCTGGAGTCGATGGACTTGCCCCTGGGCGCCGTCTTGGGCACCTATGGAGTGGAGAGACACCGTGTTACCTGGCGAGGCCAGGCGGCGCATGCAGGCTCGACGCCGATGGATCAGCGGCGCGACGCGCTCGCCGGCGCCGCCAAGCTCGCGCTCGAGCTCCGGGAGATCGCGGCGCGCACCGGCGACGGGGCCGTCTGCACTTCCGGAGGGGTCGTCTGTTACCCGGGGATCGTCACGTCGGTGGTCGAGACGGCGGAGCAGCTTCTCGACCAGCGCCACCTGGACGCGGCGAGCCTCGCGGCGCTCCTCGAGGACGCAAAGGAGTCCTGTCGCCGGTTCGCTGAGGAGGAGCGGATCGACGTCGAGTTCGAGCGGATCTGGAACATTGAGCCGATCCTCTTCGACGAGCGACTAATCCAGCTCGCTGACGAGTCGATCCAGGAGGTCGCCGGGCAGTCGCACCGGCTTCCGAGCGGTCCGCTCCACGACGCCGCGGAGGTCTCGCGAGCGGGCATCCCGACGGTGATGCTCTTCGTCCAAAGCCTCCGCGGGCTCTCGCACACGAAGCTCGAGGACACGAAGGAGGAGCACCTCGAGCTCTCGGTCCAGTCACTCGATCGTCTCGCCTTGAAGACGATCGGCTGGCTCGCCTCGTAGCCGGAGCGGCGCTACGAAAGGCGGACGAGCGCGACTCCGCCGGCCAGGAAGAGGACGCCGACGACGCGCAGTCCCGTGATCGGATGCTGCTCGAAGCCGACCCAGCCGAAGTGGTCGACCAGCAGCGAGGCGGTCGCCTGCCCGGCCAGGATCAGCGCCACGAGCGTGGCGGCGCCGAGCTTCGGGGCCGTGACAATCGAGCCGAGCACGTAGAACGCACCGAGCAAGCCGCCGATCCAGATCCACCACGGCCCGTTCCCCGCCCGGTCGGGCCAGCCGTCGCGCACGGTCGTCAGCGCCGCCAAGAGCAACGCCACGGCGCCCACCAAGAATGAGACGAACGCCGCTCGCACGGATCCGCCGACCCATTCCGCCAGCTGCGCGTTGATGCCGAACTGCAGCGGCAGCATTGCGCCGGCCAGTAGCGCGAAGAGCAGGTAGGTCCAGATTGCCACCCTGGAGATTTCAAGAGAAAATGCAGGTTTCCCTGCCCGCCACCGAGGAGGACCAATGCTCAGCTTCGGCGTCACCGTCCTGCCCGACCCGCCCAGCTCACGCTTCTTCGAGCTGGTCGACCTCGCCGAGCAGCATGGGTTCGAGTACGCGTGGACCTACGACTCGCACATCCTCTGGCAGGAGTCCTACGCGACCATGCCGCTCGCCGCGGCCCGCACGTCGAAGATCAAGCTCGGCCACTTCGTGACCAATCCGGGCATCCGTGACCCGACGATCACGGCGAGCTGGTACGCGACCATGCAGGACCTCTCCAACGGTCGGATGGTGATGGGCATCGGCCGCGGCGATTCGTCGCGCCGCGTTGTCGGGCTCAAGCCCGTGCGCGTCGCGGAGTTCGAACGACGCAGCGCGATGATCAAAGAACTGATGAACGGACGGAAGGTCGACTGGAATGAGAAGGAGCTTGAGCTGACCTGGGCCAGAAAGGACGTCCCGGACATCCCGATGTGGATCGCCGGCTACGGCCCCAAGGCCCTGGCCGTCGCGGGCCGCGTCGGCGACGGCGTCATCATCCAGCTCGCCGACCCGGTGATCATCGAGTGGATCATGGACACCGCCCGAAAGGCGGCTGAGGAGGCGGGACGCGACCCGTCGGAGCTCAAGTGCATCGTCGGCGCACCGAGCCACATCTCGGACGATCTGGCCGACGCACGCAATCAGGTTCGCTGGTTCCCGGCGATGGTTTCGAACCACGTCATGGACCTGATCGAGAAGTACGGCTGGGAGTCCGAGATTCCCGACGCACTGACCGACTTCGTCAAGGCGCGCAAGTTCTATGACTACAAGGACCACAGCCGCGTGGGCGCCGCCCACGGCGAGTTCGTCACCGACGAGATCTGCGACCGCTTCTGCGTTCTCGGTAACGTCGAGCAGGCAACGGAGAAGCTGAAGGAGCTCGAGGCGGTCGGCGTCGACCAGTTCAACATCTACCTCATGACGCACAACCAGGAGGAGACGCTCGCCGTCTACGGCGACCAGATCATCCCGCAGTTCAGCCGGGTAGCCGCATAATGGCCGAGGACGTTCGCATCGAAGGCACTGAAGCAACGGCGAAGATCCGGAGCGTCGTCTGGGTAATCGTGCTCGAGCTCGTCACTCTGTCGATCTACGGCTTCTTCTGGTGGTACTTCATCCACCGGGAGCTCCGCGACTACGGGCGTGCGAAGGGGACGACCGAGCTCGGCACGAGCCCGGGCAAGTCGCTGCTCGCGATCACGCTCGGCCTGCTGATCATCGTGCCGGCGCTCGTGTCGATCTACAACGGGTTCAAGCGCGTGCAGGCGGCGCAGCGATTGTCCGGGATCGAGCCGTTGAACGGCTGGATCGGGTTGATCCTGTTCATCGTCTTCTATCCCGCCCTGATGGGGTACATGCAGAGTGGCCTGAACCCGGTCTGGAAGGCGCAGGCCGGCGAGGGCTCTCACTGATTTCTTAGCAGCGTTCGCCACAATTCGGACCATGAAGATCCTCGTCGTCGACGACGAGCGCGCCGTGCGCGACTCGCTCCGCCGCGCACTCGAGCTCCAGGGCTACCAGGTCGACCTCGCCGCCGACGGCGCGGAGGCGCTCGCGCTGCTCGAGTCCAACGGACAGCCCGACGCGGTCGTGCTGGACATCCTCATGCCCGGGATCGACGGGCTGGAGGTCTGCCGGCGGATTCGGGAGGAGGGCAACGAGGTGCCCGTGCTGATGCTCACCGCGCGGGACGCGGTCGGGGATCGCGTCGAGGGCCTCGATGCAGGCGCCGACGACTACCTCGTCAAGCCGTTCGCGCTCGAAGAGCTGCTGGCTCGGATCCGCGCGCTGCTGCGGAGGGCCTCGCCGACGGCCGACGGCGTCCTCCGCTTCGCCGACATCGAGCTCGATCCCGGGACCCGCGAGGTTCGGCGGGGAGGCGACCAGATCGACTTGACGCGAACCGAGTTCAACCTCCTCGAGCTCTTCCTCCTGAATCCCCGCCAGGTTCTGACCCGTTCGATCATCTTCGAGCGCGTGTGGGGCTACGACTTCGGCTTCGCCTCGAACTCGCTGGACGTCTACATCGGCTACCTCCGCCGCAAGACCGAGGCGGGCGGGAAACCCCGTTTGATCCACACCGTGCGCGGCGTCGGTTACGCCTTACGCGAGTCATGAGCTTTCGGCTCCGCCTGACCCTCGTCGCCGCCACGGCGGTGGCGCTCGCCGTCGCGCTGGCCTCGGCGGTCGTGTACGTCGTCGTCCGCGACCAGCTCCGAGCGCAGGTGGACGACGCGCTCAAGGAACGGGCGGTGCAGATCCAGGACGTTGGCTTCCGGAATGCCTTCCCGGAGCACATCCCCGGCCCGGAGCTCGGCGGGGCCGGTGGCTACATGCAGTTCGTTACCTCGGACGGAAGGACTTTCCGCCCACGCGGAGCGGAGATCCCGATTCCGGTCACGTCCCGCGTGCGCGACGTCGCCACCGGGGACGCAAATCCATTCTTCACGGACGAGACCATCGAGGGCGCCCATGTCCGGGTGCTCGCGTTTCCAGTCGGCCCCGGAGCTGCGCTTCAGATCCTCCGGCCGCTCAACGAGGTCGACAGCACGCTCGACCAGCTCCGGACATTCCTGATCCTGATCACCTTGGGAGGGATCGGGCTTGCCGCCGCCCTCGGGCTGCTCGTCTCGCGCGCGGCGATCGCGCCTGTCGCGCGGCTCACGAGGGCGACTGAGCGGGTCACCGAGACCGGCGACCTGTCCGAGCGGATCGATGCGAGCGGAAAGGACGAGCTGAGCCGGCTCGCAGGCAGCTT
>DASSCT010000194.1:0-10278 GCA_035697545.1 Gaiellaceae bacterium
ACGATCTCGGTGACGACGCCCGCACCCACGGTGCGGCCGCCCTCGCGGATTGCGAACCGGAGGCCCTGATCCATTGCGATCGGCTGGATCAGGTCGATCTCCATGTTCGTGTTGTCGCCCGGCATGACCATCTCCTGGCCCTCCGGGAGCTGGATCGAGCCGGTCACGTCCGTCGTGCGGAAGTAGAACTGCGGCCGGTAGCCGTTGAAGAACGGCGTGTGGCGGCCACCCTCGTCCTTCGAGAGGACGTAGACCTCGGCCTTGAAGTGCGTGTGCGGGGTGATCGACCCCGGCTTCGCCACGACCTGGCCGCGCTCGACCTCCTCACGCTTCGTTCCGCGCAGGAGGACGCCCGCGTTGTCGCCGGCCTGAGCGAAGTCGAGGGTCTTGTTGAACATCTCGAGCCCCGTCACGACTGTCTTCTGCGTCTTCTCCTGGATGCCGATGATCTCGACCTCCTCGCCGGAGTTGATCTGACCCTGCTCGATCCGGCCGGTGACGACCGTGCCGCGCCCGGTGATCGTGAAGACGTCCTCGATCGGCATCAGGAACGGCTTGTCCGTGTCGCGGACCGGCTCCGGGATGTAGGAGTCGACCTGCTCCATCAGCTCGAGGATCTTGGGAGTCCACTCGGGGTCGCCCTCGAGCGCCTTCAACGCCGAGCCCGTGATGACCGGGATCTCGTCCCCGGGGAACTCGTAGGCGGAGAGCAGCTCGCGCACCTCCATCTCCACGAGCTCGAGCAGCTCGGGGTCGTCGACCATGTCGGCCTTGTTCAAGAAGACGACGATCGACGGAACCTCGACCTGGCGTGCGAGCAGGATGTGCTCGCGGGTCTGCGGCATCGGGCCATCCGCAGCGGACACGACCAGGATCGCGCCGTCCATCTGGGCGGCGCCCGTGATCATGTTCTTGATGTAGTCCGCGTGACCCGGGCAGTCGACGTGGGCGTAGTGGCGGTTCGCCGTCTCGTACTCCACGTGCGACGTGTTGATCGTGATGCCGCGCTGCTTCTCCTCGGGCGCGTTGTCGATCGACTCGAAGCTGCGGACGCTCGTGTCCGTGCCCTGCTCGGCCAAGACCTTCGTGATCGCTGCCGTCAGGGTCGTCTTGCCGTGGTCGATGTGACCGATCGTGCCGACGTTGACGTGCGGCTTGGTGCGCTCGAACTTCTGCTTAGCCATTCCTCCCTTTCCTTCCTTACGCGCTCTGCGAGTCGACGAGCTCGCTGGCGATCGACTGAGGGACTTCCTCATATCGGTCGAATTGCATGGTGAAAGTCGCCCGGCCCTGCGTCGTCGAGCGCAGGTCGGTTGCGTATCCGAACATTGCGGCGAGGGGCACCCGGGCCTTGATCACCTGGGCATTGCCTCGCGGCTCCAGATTCTCGATCCGGCCGCGCCGGGAGTTGAGGTCGCCCATGACGTCGCCGAGGTAGTCCTCGGGCGTCACGACCTCGACGGCCATGACCGGCTCGAGCAGCTTGGGCTTCGCCCGCTTCATGCCTTCCTTGAAGGCCATGGAGCCGGCGACCTTGAAGGCCATCTCGCTCGAGTCGACATCGTGGTACGACCCGTCGACGAGCTCGACCCTGATGTCCACGACCGGATACCCGGCCAGGACGCCCGATTCCATCGCCTCCTGGATCCCGAGGTCGACCGCGGGGATGAACTCGCGCGGGATGCGCCCGCCGACGATCTTGTCGAGGAACTCGTAGCCCTCGCCCGGACCGGACGGCTCCAGATTGATGATCGCGTGGCCGAACTGGCCGCGGCCGCCGGTCTGGCGGACGAACCGGCCCTCGATCTTGTCGACGCGCCGGTCGATGGTCTCGCGGTAGGCGACCTGCGGGCGGCCGACGTTGGCGTCGACGTTGAACTCGCGCGTCAGGCGGTCGACGATGATCTCGAGGTGCAGCTCGCCCATCCCGGCGATGAGCGTCTGCCCAGTCTCCTCGTCGCTCCGGACGCGGAAGGTCGGATCCTCCTCGGCGAGCCGCTGTAGCGCGGTCGCGAGCTTGTCCTGGTCGCCCTTCGTCCTCGGCTCGACGGCGACCGAGATCACGGGGTCAGGGAAGGTCATGGACTCGAGCACGATCGGCGCCGTGTCGATGGCGAGGGTCTCGCCGGTCGTCGTCTGCTTCAGCCCGACGATGGCCGCGATCTCGCCCGCGCCGATGGACTCGCGCTCCTCGCGGTGGTTCGCGTGCATCTGGAGGATGCGGCCCATGCGCTCGGTCTTGCCGGAGGTCGTGTTTACGACGCGATCGCCGGATTTGACCTGGCCCGAGTAGACCCGGATGTACGTCAGCTTGCCCACGTAGGGATCCGACATGACCTTGAAGGCCAGAGCCGAGAACGGCTCGTCCAGCGCCGGGCGGCGAGAGAGCTCGTGCTCGGTCCTCGGGTCGAGGCCGTGCACGGGCGGGACGTCGAGCGGGCTCGGCAGGTATTCGACGACGGCGTCGAGGAGCGGCTGCACGCCCTTGTTCTTGAAGGCGGAGCCGAGCAGCACAGGGGTGACGCTGATGTCGAGGGTCGCCGCGCGAATCGCGCGCCGCAGCATCTCCGGCGTCACCGCCGACTCGTCCTCGAGGTAGGTCTCGAGCAGCTCCTCGTCGTGGTCGGCGACCGCGTCGATCAGCTGGTGGTGGTACTCGTTCGCCTGCTCGGCAAGCTCGGGCGGCACCTCGCCGATCTCCGTGTTCGTCCCCAGTTCGTCCGACCAGGTGAGCGAACGCATCTCGACGAGGTCGACGACGCCGCGGAAGTTCTCTTCCTGGCCGATCGGGAGCTGGACCGGCACCGCGCGGGCGCCGAGCCGGTCGACCATCGACTGCACAGACGCGAAGAAATCGGCGCCGACGCGGTCCATCTTGTTGATGAAGGCGATGCGCGGCACGCCATAGCGGTCGGCCTGTCGCCAGACGGTCTCCGACTGGGGCTCGACTCCGGCGACGCCGTCGAAGACGGCGATCGCGCCGTCGAGCACGCGCAGGCTTCGCTCGACCTCGACCGTAAAGTCCACGTGCCCGGGCGTATCGATGATGTTCACGCGAAAATCGCGCCAGAACGCCGTCGTGGCCGCAGACGTGATGGTGATGCCGCGCTCCTGCTCCTGCGCCATCCAGTCCATCGTCGCGGCGCCCTCGTGGACCTCGCCCATCTTGTGGGTGCGGCCGGTGTAGTAAAGGATCCGCTCCGTCGTCGTTGTCTTGCCCGCGTCGATGTGGGCCATGATCCCGATGTTCCGGACCTGCTCGAGCCCAGCGGGCGCGCGTGTCGTCGGCGTCGCCATGGTTACCACCTGTAGTGCGCGAATGCCTTGTTGGCCTGCGCCATCCGGTAGAGGTCGTCCTTGCGCTTGTAGGCACCGCCCTGCTGTTCGAGGGCGTCGAGGATCTCGCCCGCCAGCTTGGCGGCCATCCCCTTCTCGCGCCGCTCGCGCGAGTACGTGACGATCCAGCGGATCGCGAGCGTGCGCGCACGACGGGACGGCACCTCGACCGGCACCTGGTAGTTCGCGCCGCCGACGCGGCGCGAGCGGGTCTCGAGCACGGGAGTCACCGACTTGACCGCCTGCTCGAGCACCTCCACGGGACTCTTCCCGGAGCGCTCGGCGGCGATCGCCAGTGCGTCGTAGACGATCTTCTCGGCGGTGCTCTTCTTGCCCTGGGTCATGACGCGGTTGATCAGCTGGCTCACGAGCGTGGAGTCGTGCACAGGGTCCGGCGCCAGCTCGCGTGGCTGAATCTCGGCTCGGCGTGGCATTAGTGCTCCTTCCAGTGATGCTGCCGAGTCTCTGGGTTGCGAGCACCAAGCCAGAGGCCGCACTCCGACGAGCCAAGGTCTGAAGACCTTGGTGAGGAGGAGGGTGGGCTCTGGCGCCGCGTGATCGCGGGCCAGAGGCCGGCGTGCATCGCTGGGAGGGGCACTAAGAGCCTCTCTTGGCGCCGTACTTCGAGCGCCCCTGGCGGCGATCTGAGACGCCGGCCGTGTCGAGCGCAGCGCGAATGACCTTGTAGCGGATGCCCGGCAGGTCCTTGACGCGGCCGCCGCGGATCAGCACGACCGAGTGCTCCTGCAGGTTGTGCCCCTCACCGGGGATGTAGGTCGTCACCTCCATCCCGTTCGTCAACCGCACGCGGGCGACCTTGCGCAGAGCCGAATTCGGCTTCTTGGGCGTCGTCGTGTACACGCGCGTGCAGACGCCGCGCTTCTGAGGCGCGCCGCGGAGAGCAGGGGTCTTGGTCTTGGCCTTCGGCTTGACCCGGCCCTTGCGCACAAGCTGGTTGACGGTGGGCATTTGCTCCTTCGAGGGACTTCGTGACAGGACAAAGGTCGGCGGGGGCGATGCCCCTGCCAACCGGCCGCGGCATGGTAGCAAAGGTTTGCGGCCAGGAACGGCCCGGAAACGCCTATTCAAGCCATAGCCAGACGGCAGAAGGGCCACTACAGTGAGCTTCGGTGAGCGACGCACTGACCTGGGCCCTGCTCGGCGCCGGATTCGTCGTCCTCGCGCTGGTCTTTTTGGTCGTGCTCATCCGTGAGCGGCGGGCCGCCGACGCGCGCTTCGCCGCCGTCATGCAGGAGGTGACGAGCCGGCTCGAGCGCGTTGCCGACGAGTTTCGAGGTACGCATGACGAGGATCGGCGCGCCGCGATCCTTGGTGAGCTCGGGGGAACGATCGACCTCGACGAGGTTCTCACGCGAGTGCTCGAGGCCGCGGGCGCGATCCATGGGGTCGACGCCGCGCTCGTCACGGTGGGCTCCGGGGCGGAGGAACCGATCAGTGCGGCTGTCGGGCTCACGAGCGAGGAGGAGGACGCGCAGGCGACGGCGGGACCGCCCGATGGTCGCGCGGCGCGGTCACTGACGATCTCGTACGAGTACCCCGCCGAGCTCGAGGGGGACGGCAGGGAGCTGATCCGGCAGGGGCTCGCGGTCCCAATACGCGGCGCGTCTTCCGCGATCGGCTACCTAACCGTCTTCAGTCGCGCCGACTCGCACTCCTTCGCCGAAGCGGACAAGGAGTCGCTCGAGGAGCTGGCCGGACGGGCCGGGCCTGCGATCGAGAACGCCTTGCGGTTCCGGGAGGCTCGCCAGCTCGCCGATCTCGACGCTTTGACCGGCCTGCACAATCGGCGCTACTTCCACGAGACGCTGGCTCGCGAGGTCGCGCGCGCCCACCGGTACGGTCGCCGCCTGGCGCTCGTGGTCTTCGACCTCGACGGCTTCAAGGCGATCAACGATCGGATCGGACATCTAGCGGGAGACGCCGTCCTCGCCGAAGTGGCGGAGCGCGTCCGGGCCGTCGTGCGTTCCGCCGACGTCTCTTGCCGAGTCGGCGGAGACGAATTCGCGATCATTCTCCCGGAGTCAACGCTCGCCGAAGCCGAGCAGCTCTCCCACCGGATGCAGGCGGCGGTCGCCTCCAGCCCGATCGGAGAGGCCGGGACGCTCCAGCTTTCCGCCGGCGCCGCCGAGCTTCGTCCCGAAGACAGCGGCTCGACGTTCTTCGAGCGCGCAGACCATGCGTTGTACCGCGCGAAGGAGTCCGGGAAGGCGGAAGTCTTCGCAGCGGGCCCGGCCGAGCCTCCCGGCGCAGCGGACGCCGGAGGCGGCCGCCCACTGGGCCCCGTCAGTTAATCCACAGCGGACACGTCCCTATGCCGACGAACCGGCTTTGCCGGTTCGTCCAGGACGGCTCCTAGAGAAGGAAGCGGCGAGAGAGGCTAGGCCACGGCCCGGCGTCAGCCGGGCCATGGTCTCGATACGGTCGGAAAAAGTCGTGAGACTTTTTCCGAAGTCCTAGCTCTCTTCGTCGAGAGGCGACTCGATCTCGGGGATCTCGATCGCCTCGCCGGACTCGTGCGGGCTGGGGTCGCCGTCCGGCTCCGGCGCTCCGCCGAAGTCGAGCCCGAGATCCGACAGCGAGGCGCCGTCGCCTCCGTCTGCGCCGATCTCCTCGAGCGCGGCGAGCAGCTGCTCCTCCGACTCCGGCCGGCGATACGCCGACGCGGGAATCTTCTCGGAGGGCTTGACCTCGACCGACCGGTACTGCTTGAGGCCGGTGGCCGCCGGGATCAGCTTTCCGATGATCACGTTCTCCTTGAGCCCGAGCAGCTGGTCGACCTTGCCCTCGATCGCAGCGTCGGTCAGCACCTTGGTCGTCTCCTGGAAGGAGGCGGCGGAGAGGAACGACTCGGTCGCGAGGGATGCCTTCGTAATCCCGAGGATCAGCGGCTCCCAGGTCGCCTGCTCGGCCTTCTCCTTCTTCACCCGCGTGTTCTCCTTCTCGAGGACGACCTTGTCCACGAGCTGGCCTGGCAGGAGCTCGGTGTCACCCGGAGTCTCGACGCGCACCTTCTTCAGCATCTGGCGAACGATCAGCTCGATGTGCTTGTCGTGGATCTCGACGCCCTGCGACTTGTAGACGCGCTGAACTTCCGACACGAGATACAGCTCCGTCGCCGTCGAGCCCTTGAGCCGCAGGAGATCGGCGGGCGTCCGCGAGCCCTCGTGGAGAGCGTCGCCCGGCTCGACGTCCTGGCCGTTCTGGACCAGTAGCCGCGTCCGGCGCGGGAGCTGGTAGCTGACCGGCTCCTCGCCGTCCGTGGTGTGGATGAGCACCTTCGGCCCACGCTCGGTCTGCTCGATCTCGACCTCGCCGCCGACCTCGGCGAGCTTGGCCGCACCCTTCGGGCTCCGCGCCTCGAAGATCTCGACGACACGCGGGAGGCCGTGCGTGATGTCGGCGCCGGCCACTCCTCCGGTGTGGAAAGTCCGCATAGTCAGCTGCGTCCCGGGCTCGCCGATCGACTGTGCGGCGATGATCCCGACCGCGTCGCCGATCTCGGCCATGCCGCCCGTTGCCAGGAAGAGCCCGTAGCAGCTGCGGCACACCCCGAAGTCGCTGCGGCACTTCAGCACCGAGCGAACGGGGAGCATTGCCTCCTGGGCCGTGTCCTCGAGTCCCTCGGCGATCTCCTCGAGCATCGGCATGGTCACGAGCGCGCCCTTCTCGGCGAGCACGGTCTTGCCGGGCTTGCCGCTAGCAAGCGGCCGGTGCACGTCCTCCGCGACGATCCGGCCCAGGAGACCCTTGTTGAAGGCACCTTCGCTGTAGAGCGGGAGGTCGATGAACTCCTTGGTCTTGCAGTCGTCCTCGCGGATGATCACGTCCTGGGCGACGTCGACCAGGCGGCGGGTCAGGTAGCCCGAGTCGGCTGTGCGGAGCGCCGTGTCGGCGAGACCCTTCCGGGCACCGTGCGTCGAGATGAAGTACTCGAGCACCGACAGGCCCTCCATGAAGTTTGCCTGGATCGGGCGCTCGATGATCTCGCCCTTCGGATTCGCCATCAGGCCGCGCATGCCCGCGAGCTGGCGGATCTGCTTGAACGAACCGCGCGCTCCGGAGTTGGCCATCATGTAGATCGGATTCAGCTTGTGGAGGTTGGCCTCCATGGCGTCGGCTACGGCGTCGGTCGCCTCCGTCCAGATCTGGACGATCGACTCGCGCCGCTCCTCCTCCGTGATCAGGCCGCGCTCGTACTGCTGCTCGACCTGACGCACCCGCTCCTCGTACGCGGCGAGGATCTCCTGCTTGTCCGGGGGGATGACGATGTCGTTCTTCGAGATCGTGATACCGGCGTCGGTTGCATAGCGGAACCCGAGCGTCTTGATCTTGTCGAGGACGTTCCCGATCATGTGCGCCCCAAAGAGCTCGGCGAGCTCGGTGATGAAGTCGTCCATCTCCTTCTTCGAGAGCGTGCGGTTGACGTAGGGGAACTCGACTTCGGCGCCGTCCTCGCCCACCGCCTGGGCGATCGTCCGCTCGACCTCGGCGTTGAAGATCACGCGCCCGGGCGTCGTCAGAATCAGGTCGCCGTTCCACCGGTACTCGATCGGCTGCTGCAGACCCACCTGCTCGGATTCGACGGCGAGCTCGACCGTTTCCTCGCTCGTGAATCGCTTCGGCCGCGGCTTCAGCTTCTCGGCCACGGCCTTCGTGAGGTCTTCCTCCGCATAGGTGAGGTAGTAGCCGCCCAGGACCATGTCCTGGGTCGGGGTCGCAAGCGGGCGACCGCTCGACGGGGAGAGCACGTTGTTGGACGAGAGCATCAGGATGCGCGCCTCGGCCTGCGCCTCCGCCGACAGCGGGAGGTGCACGGCCATCTGGTCACCGTCGAAGTCGGCGTTGAACGCGTGACAGACGAGCGGGTGGACCTGGATCGCCTTGCCCTCGACGAGGACCGGCTCGAAGGCCTGGATGCCGAGACGGTGCAGCGTCGGCGCTCGGTTCAGGAGCACCGGATGCTCGGCGATGACCTCTTCGAGCACGTCCCAGACCTCGGGGACCATGGAGTCGACGTACTTCTTCGCCGCCTTGATGTTCTGCACGGCCTTCCGCTCGACGAGCCGGCTCATGATGAACGGCTTGAAGAGCTCGAGCGCCATCAGCTTCGGCAGCCCGCACTGGTAGAGCTTCAGGTTCGGGCCGGCGACGATGACCGAGCGGCCGGAGTAGTCGACCCGCTTGCCGAGCAGGTTCTGGCGGAAGCGCCCCTGCTTGCCCTTGAGCATGTCGGAGAGCGACTTCAGCGGCCGATTGCCTGGGCCGGTCACGGCGCGTCCGCGGCGCCCGTTGTCGAACAGGGCGTCGACGGCCTCCTGGAGCATCCGCTTCTCGTTGTTGACGATGATCTCCGGCGCGCCCAGGTCGAGCAGCCGCTTGAGGCGGTTGTTTCGGTTGATGACGCGGCGGTAGAGATCGTTCAAATCGCTCGTGGCAAAGCGGCCACCGTCGAGCTGAACCATCGGGCGCAGCTCGGGCGGGATGACTGGGACCGCCTCCAGAATCATCCACTCGGGCTTGTTCTCGGACTTGACGAAGGCCGAGACGACCTTGAGCCGCTTGATCGCGCGCTGCTGCTTCTGGCCCTTCGAGGTCTTGATGATCTCGCGAAGGGACGCCGCCTCCTTGTCGAGGTCGAGATCACGAAGCAGGTCGCGGATCGCCTCCGCGCCCATGCCGCCCGTGAAGTAATCGCCGAAGCCGTAGGGCGAGCCGAATCGGTCCTTGAGCTCCCGGAAGATCTGCTCGTCGTTGATGATCTGCTTCGGCTCGAGGCTCTTGAACGTCTCCCACGTCTCTGAGAGCCGCCGCTTCGCGTCCTCGGCTGCATCCCGCGCGTCTTGACGCCGCGACTCGATGTCGAGGTACATCTCACGCACCTTCAGCGTCCACTGGACGAGCGCGTCGAGATCCTCCTTCTGGATTTTTCCGTCGGTGCGGAGGCAGAGGTCGTTCGCCTTCTCGCGGATCGCGTCGGGCGAGTCGAGCTCGGAGACGAAACCGAGCAGCTCTCTGAGCAGGCCGTTCCCAAGCTCGCGAGCCTTATCGAGATTCTTCTGGTCGACGCCCTTGACGAGCTCCGCGTCGTCACCTTCGATCTCGCTTCCGGTCAGCAGCGCCTCCTCGACCCTGTTGATGTGCTTGGTGACCGCGCCCTTCTTCGAGCCCGTCGCCTTCGCGGCCTCCTTGAACAGCGGCCGCAGCGCCTCCTCGATCTGGATCGCGCACGTCGCGACCTGCTCGAGCTCGCGTGGTGACAAGCGGCGGTCGTCACGGATCGCCGAGTTGCGAACGAGCTCGCGGATCTTCTTGCCGTCCTCGGTCGTGATGTCCTTGGCCACCTCGAGGAAGAGGCCGCTGACGAGCTCGCGCGCCTCCTCGAGCGCCGGCAGGCCCTGCTCCTCGGCCCAGTTGGAGAGGCCGCGGACCCAGAACTCGTCGTCCTCGTCGAAGTTGCGCTCCTTGCCCTTCGTGAAGTACTCGCGACGCCGCTTCAGGCGATCCTCGAGCGCAGCCAGCGCCTCCTCGCGATCGACGTCGATCCGCTCGTACTCAGCGGTGACCTTGTCCTCGAGGTCGTTCAGATCCTTTTTGCGCGTGTCGTTGTCGACCGCTGTGACGATCGAGGCGGCGAAGTAGAGGACCTTCTCGAGCTCACGCGGAGCGATGTCGAGCAGGTAGCCGATCCGGCTGGGCACGCCCTTGAAGAACCAGATGTGCGAGACCGGCGCGGCCAGGTCGATGTGACCCATGCGCTCGCGCCGCACCTTCTGGCGCGTGACCTCGACGCCGCAGCGCTCGCAGATGATGCCCTTGTAGCGGACGCGCTTGTACTTGCCGCAGTAGCACTCCCAGTCCTTGGTCGGACCGAAGATGCGCTCGCAGAAGAGGCCGTCGCGCTCGGGCTTGAGCGTGCGGTAG
>DASSCT010000195.1:0-10990 GCA_035697545.1 Gaiellaceae bacterium
GGACCCCCGCGGCCCGCTTGCGGTAGTTGTCGAACTCGGCCTGGACGCGCTGGAGCGTGTCGACGAGCTCGTCGCGCTCCTTTTGCAGCGCTTCGAGCTCGCTCGTCTCCTCAGTGCGGACTTCCTCCTCGGGAGCCATTACGAGGTCTTCGCCTCCTCCTCGTCGATGACCTCGTAGTCGGCCTCCTCGACGACCTCGTCGTCGGAGCCGCCCTCGGCGCCGTCACTGGGCGTCGACGCAGCCTGCTGAGCTGTGGCCTGCGCGTAGACGGCCTCGGCGAGCTTCTGCGAGGCCTCCTGGAGTGCCTCTGTCTTCGAGCGGATCTCGTTCACGTCCTCGCTCTCAAGGACGCCCTTGAGCTCCATCACGCGACCCTCGATCGTCGAGGCGTCGGCCTCGTCGAGCTTGTCGCGGTGCTCCTTGAGCGTGCGCTCGGTCTGGTAGGCGAGCGATTCCGCAGCGTTCCGTGCGTCGGCGAGCCCGCGCAGCCGGTGCGCCTCGTCGGCGTGCGACTCCGCGTCGCGGATCATCTGCTGGACCTCGTCCTCCTTGAGGCCCGAGCCGCCCTCGATGCGGATCTTCTGCTCGTTACCCGTGCCGAGGTCCTTCGCCGAGACGTGGATGATCCCGTTCGCATCGATGTCGAACGCGACCTCGATCTGCGGCATGCCCCGCGGCGCCGGCGGGATGCCGACGAGCTGGAACTTGCCGAGCGTCTTGTTGTAGAGGGCCATCTCCGACTCGCCCTGGAGGACGTGCACCTCGACCGAGGGCTGGTTGTCCTCGGCGGTCGTGAACGTCTCCGACTTCTTCGACGGGATCGTCGTGTTGCGCTCGATCAGCTTCGTGAAGACGCCGCCCTTGGTCTCGATGCCGAGCGACAGGGGCGTGACGTCGAGCAGGAGGATGTCCTTGACCTCGCCCTTGAGGACACCGGCCTGGATGGCCGCGCCGACGGCGACGACCTCGTCCGGGTTCACGCCCTTGTGCGGCTCCTTGCCGACGATCTCCTTCACGCGCTCGACGACGGCCGGCATGCGCGTCATGCCGCCGACGAGGACGACGTGGTCGATGTCCTTCGCCTCCAGGCCCGCGTCGGCGAGGCACTGCTTCGTCGGCTCGACGGTGCGGGCGAGCAGATCGGCGACGAGCTCCTCGAGCTTCGCGCGCGTGAGCTGGAGGTCAAGGTGCTTCGGCCCCTCGGGCGTCGCCGTGACGAACGGCAGGTTGATCTGCGTCGTCATCGTCGACGAGAGCTCGATCTTCGCCTTCTCGGCGGCCTCGTAGAGGCGCTGGAGCGCCATCTTGTCGGCGGCCAGGTCGATCCCCTGGTCCTTCTTGAACTCCGCGACCATCCAGTCGACGATCGCCTTGTCGAAGTTGTCGCCGCCGAGGTGGTTGTCGCCGTTCGTGGCCTTCACCTCGAAGACGCCCTCGCCGAGCTCGAGGATGGAGACGTCGAAGGTGCCGCCGCCGAGATCCCATACGAGGATCGTCTGGTCGGCCTCCTTCTCGAGCCCGTACGCGAGCGATGCAGCGGTCGGCTCGTTGATGATCCGGAGGACGTTGAGCCCGGCGATCTTGCCGGCGTCCTTCGTCGCCTCACGCTGCGCGTTGTTGAAGTAGGCCGGAACGGTGACGACGGCGTCGGTCACCGTTTCGCCGAGATAGGCCTCGGCGTCGGCCTTGAGCTTCTGGAGGATCATCGCCGAGATCTCCGGGGGCGCGTACTCCTTGCCGCCTGCATTGACCCGGACGTCGCCGTTCGGGCCTTCGACGACCTCGTACGGGACGATCTTCATCTCCTCGGAGACCTCCGAGTACTTGCGCCCCATGAAGCGCTTGATCGAGAAGATCGTGTTCAGCGGGTTCGTCACCTGCTGGCGCTTGGCCGGCGGGCCGACAAGCCGCTCGCCGTCGCCCGTGAACGCAACGACGGACGGCGTCGTGCGCCCGCCCTCGGCGTTCGGGATGACGGTCGGCTCACCACCCTCCAGCACCGCCATGCAGGAGTTGGTCGTGCCGAGATCGATACCGATGGTCTTCGCCATGTGTCCTCCGAAAGATTTAGGTGTTGCTTACGGACAAAATCTAAGCGAGATCATAGCAAGTCTCGCTGCTCGCCCATTCCTGCTTGAATCCGCCGACCATGGCCGACTCGCGCGTCCAGGAGTATGCCCGGCTGCTCGTCGAGCGGTCGATCGACGTCCAGCCAGGGTGGCAAGTGCTCGTGATCTCGCAGCCCCCGGCCCGGCCGCTGCTCGAGGAGGTCGTGCGGCTGATCGCTCGCCGCGGCGCCTATCCCCTCGTCCGCTTCAGCTATGCCATGGAGCAGCTTCCGTTCCGGATGCTGTGGGCAGAGGAAGCGCCTCTCGAGCTGCTCGACCAGCCGGCGCCGGCCGACAAGCACGTCTGGGACACCGTTGACGCCTGGATGCTGCTGGGCGCCCCCGAGAACACGCGGGAGGGAGCGGATCTTCCGTCTGAGCGCTTCGAGCTCATGTCGAAAGGGCAGACCGAGTTCCTCGCCCGCCGGCTGCGACTGGAGATTCCGTGGGTCACGTGCCGCTTCCCGTGCCCCGCGCTCGCCCAGGATGCCGGCATGGGGCTGGAGGCGTTCGAGGACTTCCTCTACGGCGCCGTGCTGCTCGACTGGGACGCCGAGGGCGAGAAGATGAAGAGGATCCGGGACCGCTTCGACGAGGCAGAGGATGTGCGGATCGTCGGCGCGGAAACCGACCTCCGTTTCAGCCTCGCCGGGCGCCGAGGCGAGATCGATGACGGCCACGCCAACATGCCCGGCGGCGAGGTCTACTACAGCCCCGTCGAGGAGTCCACGGAGGGCGTCGTCAGCTTCCTCGAGTACCCGGCGTTCCAGGAGCCCGACCTCGTCGAAGGCGTGCGAATGGTCTACCGGGACGGCACGGTCGTCGAGGCCTCCGCCGAAGCAAACGAGGAGGCGCTCATTGCCAAGCTCGACCGCGACGAGGGGGCTCGCGTGCTCGGCGAGTTCGGCATCGGCTGCAATCCGGGGATCCAGCGCTACATGCGAAACACGCTCTTCGACGAGAAGATGTACGGGACGATCCACCTGGCCGTCGGTGCCGGAATCCCGACGATCGGCGGCAAGAACCGCTCGAGCGTGCACTGGGACATGGTCAAGGACCTCCGGAGCGGCGGCCGGATCGAGTGCGACGGCGAGGTCGTCCAACAAGACGGTGAGTGGACCTTCTGACCGCGTAGAGATCTCGGAGTACGACCCGACCTGGGCGGAGCTCTTCGAGCAGGAGCGCGAGCGCCTAACCAGCGTGTTCGACAGCCGCGCCGTCGCGATCGAGCACATCGGGAGCACCGCCGTCCCGAGCCTGTGCGCGAAGCCCATCGTCGACATCGCCGTCGGCCTCGAGCGACTCGAGCTTACGGACGAGCAGATTGCGGCGATGGAGGAGCTCGACTACGAGTACCTCGGCGAGTTCGGTCTCCCCGGCCGCCTCTACTTCCGGACCTCGCCGAGCAAGTACAACGTGCACGTCGTCGAGCACGGCGGGGAGCACTGGGAGCGCCAGCTCGTCTTCCGCGACGCCTTGCGCACCGACCCGGAAGAGCGGCGTCGGTACGACGAGCTCAAGCGCCGCCTCGCGGCCGAAGGCCATCCACGCGGGGCCTATACGGAGCTGAAAACACCGTTCATCCGAGAGGTCGAGGCTCGGGCTCGGGCGCGCGGCGTCGTACCAACCTCCTGAGCGTCGCGGCCGCCGCGGGCTCGGCGATCACGATCCCCACGAAGATCGCGGCGCAGCCCGCGAATCCGAGCAGGCCGATCCGCTCGTCCGCGAGTAGGTAGCCGGCGATCCCGGCGAAGACCGTCTCGAGCGAGAAGATGACCGCGATTCGGGTGGCGCTTACCTGCCGCTGCGCCCAGATCTGCACGAGCATCGCGAAGGCGACCGCGAAGAGTCCGGTGACGATCAGCGCGGCCCAGACCGTGGAGCCGTGCGGCACGGACAGGTCGCCGAGGGCGACCGCGATCGCGCCGAAGACGGCGCACGCCGCGGCGACCTCGACGAAGGTGAGCGCGAAGACGTCGAACCTGTTCGCGTAGCGCTCCACCATCACGATCTGGAGCGCCTGCGCCACGGTGCTCAGGAGCACGAGCAGGTCGCCCGTTCCGGAGCCTTGCGGCACGCCGGAGAGGAGCGCGAGGCCGAGCAGCGCGAGCGCCACGGCCGCCCAGAGCTCCCGCGGAATCGGCGTCCGGAAGAGCGCGAGTCCGAGCAGCGGAGTAAAGAGGACGTAGAGGCCGGTGATGAAGCCCGTGTTCGTGACCGTTGTGCGCTCGAGCCCCGCGGTCTGGAGCCCGATGCCGATGGCGATGAGCACGCCCAGCACGGACCCGGCGACCAGGCCTTCCCGGCCTAGGCCCCGGAGGCGCCGCGCAGCGGGCGGAGCGAGCGCGGCCGTCGCGATGAGGTAGCGGACGGCGAGGAACGCGAACAGCGGATAGAGCGCGACCGCGTCCTGCACCTGGACGAAGGTGACGCCCCAGACCGCGGTGACGAGGATCAGCGCGGCCGTCGCCACGCTTCGAGTCTAAAAGGGCAGGCGCTCGCCCGACTCGGCGGCGGTGCTCACCGGCGCGCTGGCGGTCGGGCTGCGCTCGGCGCTCGACAACGTGTTCCTCGCTATTCGGGCTAGAGCTTCAGGGAGTCAGGGGAGGCCCAACCGGCGGATCGGCCGGCCGCTCCTCGGGCGCATGCTCCTCCTCGGGAAGCTCGACTTCGGAGGGCACGCGCTCCTCGTCCGGCAACTCTTCTTCGCGGCGTTCCTCTGGGTCACTCATACGTTCGGTGTTTCGCGCGACGTGAGTCGCCAAACCTCGGGGTAGGCTTGCATCGTGGAGCCGCTCGTCGACAGCTGGGGGCGCGAGATCAAGAGCCTGCGCGTGTCCGTCACGGACAAGTGCAACTTCCGCTGCCGCTATTGCATGCCGGCCGAGGGGCTCGAGTGGCTTGGGCGCGACGAGATCCTCAGCTTCGAAGAGCTCACACGCGTCGTCCGCGTCCTGGCGGCGATGGGCGTCGAGGAGGTACGCCTCACCGGCGGCGAGCCGCTCGTGCGTCGCGAGCTGCCGACGCTCGTCTCGATGCTCTCGGGACTCCCCGGCGTCACCGACCTCTCGCTGACGACAAACGGCGTGCTCCTCGATCGCTACGCCGCGCCGCTCGTCGACGCAGGCCTGCGGAGGCTGAACGTCTCGCTGGACTCGCTCTCCCACGTCCGCTTCGCGGAGATCACCCGGCGGGATGCGCTCGACCGGGTGTTGGCCGGCCTCGCGGAGGCCGAGCGGCATCCCGAGCTGCGGCCGATCAAGGTCAACTGCGTCGCGATCCGGGGCTTCACGGAGGAGGAGGTGCCCGCGCTCGCGGAGCTCGCACGGCGAAAGCCCTACGTCGTCCGATTCATCGAGTTCATGCCCCTCGACGCCGACGAGCGCTGGGCGGAGGACGACGTCCTTACCGGAGCGGAGATCCGGGCCCTGATCGAAGAGCGCTGGCCGCTCGTGGAGATCCCGGCCAAGGCGTCGTCGACCGCTCGTCGGTTCCGCTTCGCCGACGGCGCCGGCGAGATCGGTTTCGTGAGCCCGGTCTCGGAGCCGTTCTGCTCGAGCTGCGACCGGATCCGCCTCACGGCCGACGGACAGCTCCGAACCTGTCTCTTCTCGCGGCGGGAGTGGGACCTGAAGACGCCGCTGCGGGACGGAGCGAGCGATGAGGATCTTGCCGGCCTGCTGCGCTGGGCGGTACGCCACAAGGAGCTCAAGCACAAGATCAACGATCCCGGCTTCGTCCGCGCGTCGCGATCGATGAGCCAGATCGGTGGTTAAGTCGCAACTGCTACAAGCTCCGGGTTCGCTAGCTCGGCTGCTCCGGATCACTGCGTAGAATCGAACAGTGACCTCGGTTGCCGCAGCCGAACGCCGCGTTCTCCCCCGCGGCTGGCTCGACCTCTTTCGCCAGGTCCTGATCTGGTTCGGGTTCGTCCTCGCCTACCAGGTCGCGCGGGGCATCGCCGACCGCAGCCCCTCGGTCGCCTTCGAGAACGGCCGTGACGTAATCGACATCGAGCGCCGGGTGACGGGGCTCTGGGAGCTCTCGCTCCAGAGCTGGACCGAGTCGTACGAGGTCCTCGGCCGGCTCACGTCCTGGACCTACTGGCTGTCCCAGTTCGCAGTCGTCGGGCTGGCCCTTCTCTGGGTCTACTTCCGCCGCTACGACCACTTCCTCAAGTTCCGCAACGTGCTCATGCTGGCGAACGTGATCGGGCTCTTTGGCTACGTGCTGCTTCCGACCGCGCCGCCGCGGATGTTCCCCGAGGTCGGATTCGTCGACACGCTGGCGGGCATGGGTACGCCCAACCACGGCTCGACGCTCGTCCAGTTGGCCTCGAATCCGTACGCGGCGATGCCGAGCCTGCACGCGGCCGACGCGTTGATCGTCGGCATCACCCTCGCCATCCTCGTCCGACCGATCTGGCTGAAAGTGCTCTGGCTGCTCTGGCCGATGTGGGTCTGGTTCTCGGTGATGGCGACTGCAAACCACTTCTGGCTGGACATCGCAGCGGGCATCGCCGTCGCACTCGTCGCCGCGCTCGTGATTCACCGGCGCGTGGTCGTGCGAGCCTTGGCATCCCCCATCTAGTGGCCCGCGACAGCGCGGCGGCCCGCGTCAAGGAGGGCTACACGACGGGGGCTCGCCGGGTGGCGAGCCGTGCGATCGTCGGCCTCACCCGCACAAGGATCACGCCCGACGCCCTCACGGCGCTTGGCCTCTCGATCTGCGCCGTCGCCGCGGTCGCCGTCTACTTCGAATACCGAAACGAGATCCTCTGGTACTGGACCGGCGCAATCCTCTTCTGGGCCGGCTCGCTGCTCGATGTCCTCGACGGCGCGCTCGCACGCCAGAGCGGCAAGGGCACGCCGTTCGGCGCCTTCCTCGACTCGACCACCGACCGGCTCGGCGAGGCCATCATGCTCGGCGCGATCGGCCTCGTTTTCTCACGCCATGGGAACGAAGTCGCTCTGGCCGCGGTCTTCGCAGCGATGGCCGGTTCCTTCCTGGTCAGCTACACGCGCGCCCGGGCCGAGGCGCTCTCCCTCAAGGGCGACGTCGGCATCGGCAGCCGGGCAGAGCGTGTCTTCGTGATCGTCAGCGGGCTCTTTCTCGCGCCCTGGGGCCTCTTGCCCTGGGCCGTGTACCTGCTGAACGTCACGGCCTGGCTGACGGTCGTCCAGCGCATCATTTACGTACGCCGCCAACTGCGGAACGGCTGACAGGTATAGTTGCTAGCACTTGAGTGCTAGCAGTACAGGCGTCCTCGTCCGCATGCCGGGCGAGTTGAAGGAACGACTGGCCGCCGAAGTCACCAGAGCAGGCCGCGGTCTGAACGACATCGCCGTCGGGATCCTCGCCGACCGCTTCGCCGTCCCGTTCGAGCCCAGCGGCCGCAAGGGCACGCCTCCGAAGGGGAGAGGCGACGTGCTGTTGCGCATGCCCTCGGCGCTCAAGGACAAGCTCCAGAAGCGGGCCGCCGAGCGCGGACGCCGCACCAACGACCTGATCGTCGAGATCCTGGCCGAGCGGCTCGGTGTTGCCGGCTCCGGCTCGAGAAAGGAACGCATGCCAACCACAAACGGAAGCTCGCCCCGCAGCGAGGACCGCGTCCGAGTCGCAATCGTCGGCGTCGGTAACTGCGCGAACTCGCTGGTTCAGGGCGTCGAGTACTACAAGGAGGCGCCGGCCGACGAGTTCGTTCCCGGGCTGATGCACGTCGGCCTCGGCGGATATCACGTGAGTGATATCGAATTCACCGCAGCCTTCGACGTCACCACCGACAAGGTCGGCAAGGACCTCGCCGATGCGATCTGGGCGAGGCCGAACGACACGTACCGCTTCGCCGACGTCCCCAAGACGGGCGTCAAGGTCTCGCGCGGCATGACACACGACGGCATCGGCAAGTACCTCTCCGAGGTGGTCGAGAAGGCCCCGGGCGACACGGACGACGTGGTTCGGATCCTCCAGGAAACCGGTACCGACGTGGTCGTCAACTTCCTCCCCGTCGGCTCGGAGGAAGCGACGAAGTGGTACGCCGAGCAGGTCTTGAATGCCGGGTGCGCGCTGGTCAACTGCATGCCGGTCTTCATCGCCAAGGGCGGCTACTTCCAGAAGCAGTTCGAGGAGCGGGGCCTCCCGATCATCGGCGACGACATCAAGTCGCAGGTCGGCGCCACGATCACGCACCGCGCGCTGACGCAGATCTTCCGCGACCGCGGCGTCCGCCTCGACCGCACGATGCAGCTCAACGTCGGAGGCAACTCCGACTTCCTGAACATGCTCGAACGGGACCGGCTGGAGTCGAAGAAGATCTCGAAGACGACCGCGGTCACCTCCGTGCTCGACTACGACCTCGGCGCGGAGAACGTCCATGTCGGGCCCTCGGACTACGTCCCCTGGCTGACCGACCGCAAGTGGGCCTACATCCGGATGGAAGGGACGACCTTCGGAAACGTCCCCCTCAACCTGGAGCTCAAGCTCGAGGTCTGGGACTCGCCGAACTCGGCCGGAATCGTCATCGACGCCGTCCGGCTGGCGAAGCTTGCGCTCAACAATGGCATCTCCGGCGCGCTGGAGGCGCCGAGCGCCTACCTGATGAAGTCGCCGCCGAAGCAGATCCCGGATGCCGAGGCCCGGGATGCGGTCGAGCGCTTCATCGCGCAGAACGCGCGGAAGAAGTCGCGCGCCAAGGCGAAGGCGTAACGTCGTTCGTCGAGGGCCGGCGGGAAGCCGGCCCTCGACTAGTGCCCCATCCAGCAATACATGCCGGCTGCGGCATTACTGGACGGGGCACTAGACGTACACTCGAACCCCGTGGGTCTCCGGATCTGCCTCGTCACGCCCTTTTCCTGGTCGCAGCCGCATGACGTGAACGAGCACGTCGCGGGGGCGGCCGGCGCGCTGCGCGACCTCGGCCACGAGGTCACCGTCCTCGCCCCCTCCAACCGGGCCGCGGACCTGCTCGCCGGCCGGCGAGCGCTGCAGGACGGCGCACGGCCAGACGTGATCGCGCTCGGCCCCGCCGTGCCGATCTCGCGGCGGAGCCGAATCGGATTGCCGGTCGGCGTCCGGGCGAATCTGGCGCTCGCGCTCGCGCGGGGCGACTTCGACGTCGTCCACGGCTTCGAGCCCGGCCTGCCGAGCCTCTCCTACCTGGCGCTGCGCGACACGCGCTCGCTCGCCGTCGCAACGTTCTTCTCGCCCGATCGCCTCGGCTACCCGCCGGGCCGCGCGCAGCGCAAGCGTCTTCTCGCGCGCGTCGACGCGCTGCTCGCCACTTCTACCGAGACCGCCGCGGCGGCGAATGACCGCTTCCCGGGCGAGTACCACGTCGTGCCGCTCGGCGTCGACACGAGCCTCTTCGCCGCTGGGGACAAGCGCAAGCTATCCGTCTGCGAATGGCGGGTTGGCGAGCGCCCGTTGACGCGCGCCGTGATCTCGGTCTTCAAGGAGCTGCCCGACTGGGAGCTCATCCTGCTGCGAACGAAACCGCTGTCGGGAAGACCGTCGATTCCACCTTCGCTGCGGGGTCGTGTCCGCGTCCGAACTGCCGTCTCCGGCGCCGCCCGGGCGCCGCTCCTCGAGGAGTCCCAGATCTTCGTCCCCGGCATGAGCGGGCTCGCGCGTCTCGAGCTGGAGGCTCGGGCAGCGGGCAACGCGGTCGCAGCGCCGCCCGGAGTCGCGGAGCAGCCGGCCCTCGCCGCCGCCCAGCTTGCCCGCCTGGCCGAGAACGACGAGCTGCGCTCGAGCGCCCAGGAGGAGTCGCGCCGACTTGCCGAGACCCAGAGCTTCGCGGAGCTCGGTAGCCGGTTGGACGAGCTCTACGGAGGACTGTCGGGCCGGCGACGCGCGAGGTCGAAGGCACACGATCCGCTGTCCAACCGGCCGTGGATCGTCTGTGACCTCCACATGCACACGTTGTGGTCACACGATTGCCTCGTCGAGCCTGCGGAGCTGCTCGACCACGCCGAGGAGGAGGGGCTCGGCGCGATCGCGGTCACGGACCACAACGCCTTCGGAGGCGCGCTCGAGGCCGTCGAGCTGGGCCGCGATCGGCCGTTGACGGTGATTCCCGGTGAAGAGATCAAGACCGCCGGCCAAGGCGAGGTCATCGGCCTCTATCTGCAACAAGAGATCCCGCGCGGGCTCTCGTTCGGCGACACGATCGCGGCGATCCGCGAGCAGGGCGGCCTTGTCTACCTCCCACATCCATTCGACCGCATGCACTCGATCCCGGACGCCGCGACCCTGCACAAGCACCTAGCCGACATCGACGTGTTCGAGGTGTACAACGCGCGGCTCCTCTTCGAGCAGTACAACGACGAGGCGCTGCGCTTCGCACGCAAGTACAACCTGACCATGGGAGCCGGGTCCGACGCGCACGTGTTGCAGGGGCTCGGGACGGGCGGCCTGCGCATGCGGGCGTTCCGCGATCCAGAGGAGTTCCTGGTCAGCCTGCGCTCGGCGGAAATCCTCCGGCGGCCGCGCTCGCTCGCGTACCTGCAGGCACTGAAGTGGAAGGCCCAGGTCAAGGAAAGGGTCCGCTAGAGGAGAACCAGTCCATGCCGCCTGTGCCAGTGCCCACCGACGAGATCCACGAGCGCTACCTCAAGAAGGCGATCACGGAGATCAACGATCTCGGTGATGAAATCAGGCGTTCGGACGAGGCCAGGGTGCCGGCGCTCGGGTCAGGTCACCCGCTCGCGGACATCCTGCTGCTCAAGTTCCGGCCGCAGCACTCGGAGATCCAGGAGGGCGTGGCCTTCTACGGACGCGCGGGTCAGGCGATCCTCAAGTCCCTCCAGCGCCTCCACGTCGACCCGATGGCCGTGTACGGCACGAATTGCTTCAAGTTCGACGGCGGCGACGAGGAGCAGGC
>DASSCT010000196.1:0-8719 GCA_035697545.1 Gaiellaceae bacterium
CTCGCGTCAGTCATCCCGAGCTGGTAAGCCATCAGGATCGGGTACGCCGTCTCGTCGAGCTGCGTGCCGAAGGAATCTGGCGCGAGCTTGCCGTTGACCAGGCTGTTCCGCGGCATCGAGCCGTCCGGCAGCTGCTGGCGCTCGAACAGGAACCGGACGGTGTCGCGGGCCGTGCTCAGATCACCGTCCACGAGCAGCGCCGTCCAGGCCTCGTAGAGGTCGCGGGAGAACACCTCACGGTAGGAGCCGAAGTACGTGTTGTTGGGGTCGCCCGCCGAAACGGCCTGGCCCCACGGCGAGGCGAGGCTCGCGACGATCGCACCGGGGAAGGTCTTGTCCTCCGAGGCCTTCACGACGTTCGCGCTCAGGAAGTACTCGGCGACGAGCTCCCTCCAGCGGTGCTTGGAGAGTCCGGCGAAGCGGGAGGGGGGCTGCTTCAGCCGTCGGTCGTAGGCGGCCCAACCCGACTCGTAGCGCTTGCGCGCCGAGTGGAAGCCCTTGTCCAGCGAGCGCCGTGCCGTGCGCACCGCCTCGCCTTGGGTCGAGCCGAAGCCGAGGGCGAGCGTGAAGGTCGTCGTGTGCCGGCGGAGCGGCAGACGCGCCGTCTGGACGAGGTTCCCGTTGCTCGCATCCGTGTAGGTCGTCGTCAGCGCATGCGCCGCGTCGAGCTGGGTCAGCCCGTCGCTGGCGGCGCCCGCGAAACCGTTCGTCACCTGCGTGAACGGTTTCGAGGAGTCCAGCGCGATCGAGACCGGCTGGGCATAGTCACGGTTCGCGGCGTTGGTCGCCGTCACCGGATCGGACGCGACGAGCACCTCGTGGCCGGTGGAGGTGTCGACCGTCCCCGAGTCCGCCCCGCCGTTTCCGGCTCCGCCTCCGCCGTTGCCGTTGACCGTGGGATCGAAGCGGACGTAGACCCGATAGCGGCCGGCCGGCCCGCGGAGCGCCTTGAAGGTCGTGCGCATGAGGACCGCGTTCCGTTTCGGATCGGTCACGAAGTCGGTCACGAGGCGGTACTTCCCGCTTTTCGCCGTCGTCGTGACGCGGCAGGTCATCCCGCTCCGATCCAGGGCGGAGACGGTGTAGGTCATGTCGCGGGTCTGGAGATCGGTGAACGTCGAGCCGTCGGTGACGACGTACTGGAGCGTCTCGACGTTCGTGTTGTCGGCAGTCGGGTAGTAGAGGTCGCTCAGGACGCCGTCCGCGACCGTGTACCAGGTCTTCGACGTCCGGTTGCGGGCCGTCCCGAGACAGTCCTTGCGCGCCAGGTCGAAGTGCGAGAGCGCTCCCGGGCCGTCCGGCGCCGGCGTGGCGGCGACGGCCGCGCCCGCGGTCAGGACGCCGGCGGCGAGCAGCGTCGCCAGCCCCAGCCGTGCGGTTCTACCCAGAAGCTCACGCATGGCAGTCCGATTCTGCAACCAGAGCGTATGACACACAAGGCTCAATGGAGTACCGTCTGCGCGTTCTAGCGGAGAAGGGGGAGTTTCATGCGCATGATCTTCCGTGCGGCGCTTCTCGCAGTGTCAGCCGCCCTCGTCCTTCCGGGAGTGGCGGTCGCAGCCGTCAAGGCCGGCCAGCCGTTCCCGACTAACCTGCTCACCGTCCCCGACTCGACGCAGGTGACCGGGTTACGGGTCAACCTGCCGAAGCCGGACTGCGGCGCTCGCCCAAGCGACTGCGCGGACGTCGACGTCCTGAACCAACTCGACGGGTTCAACATCCAGCCCAGGATCTCGATCCCGCTCAGCGGGCCGATCGACGTGTCGACCGTCTCGAGCTCCACGGTCTTCCTCGTCAGCCGGGAGAAGGACGTCATCGGGACGAACCAAGTTGTCTGGGAGCCCGCTGCGAACACGTTGCACCTCGAGAGCGACCAGCAGCTCGCGCAGTCGACGACGTATCTCCTCGTCGTCACGCGCGGCGTGCATGGCGCCGATGGGGAGTCGCTGGATGCAACGAGCTTCCGCCACGACCTGAACTACGGCCAAACGAAGGATCCGGCGGTCAAGGCCTATCGCAAGGCGCTCCTCGAGGCGCTGCCGCTGGCGAAGGCCGGCGGTGCGAATCCGAGCGACATCGCGGCGGCAAGCCTCTTCACGACCCAGTCGATCACGCCTATCTCGGAGAAGATCAGGGCGCAGCTCCATGGCGCTGAGCCCAGCTTCCTGCTCGGCACGGGCGGCGAGCGGACGGTCTTCCCGATCTCGTCGGTGGCCTCCGTCACCTGGCTACGGCAGGTCCGGACGACCGGGCCGCCCGAGACGCACTTCACAACCGGCGGCTTCGTGCTGCCGCTCCTGGCCGGGGTCGGGACGATTGCCTTCGGCTCGTATTCCTCCCCGGACTACGAGACCGCGGCGAAGATCATCCCCGCCGTCGGCACCGCCACGGGAACGCCGGTTCCGCAGGGAACGAACACCGTCCAGTTTTCGCTCTTCCTGCCGGCGGGCCCGCGGCCTGCCGGCGGATGGCCTGTGGCGATCTTCGGCCACGGGTTCACCGACTGGAAGAACGGCGCTCCGCAGGTTGTCGCCGGGAGGCTCGCGCAAAACGGGATCGCCTCGATCGCGATCAACGTCGTCGGACATGGAGGCGGGCCGCTCGGCACGTACACGGTCAGCCGCACCGGTGGTCTGCCGCCGGTGACGCTGGCGCTCGGCGGGCGCGGGATCGACCAGGACGGCAACGGCTCGATCGATTCCACCGAAGGAGTCGGCGCGGTCGCACCGTTCGGCCTGATCTCCAACCGCGACGGCCTGCGCCAGACCACGATCGACCTCATGCAGCTCGTCAAAGTGCTGGAGGGTGGTATCGACGTGGACCGCGACGGCGTTGACGACCTCAGCAGCTCCCGCATCTATTACGGCGGGCAGTCGTTCGGCGGCATCTACGGAGCGCAGCTGCTGGGGCTCGAGCCGGACCTCCGCGCCGGCGTCCTCAACGTCCCAGGCGGGCCGATCATCGAGATCGCGCGCCTGTCCCCGAACTTCCGCGCGTTGGTCGGCCTGTCGTTGCTGAATCGGACGCCGTCGCTCTACAACGCAATCCCGAATCCGGGGCTCACGAACTTCCACGAGAACATCCCGCTGCGGAATCTGCCGCCGGTGACGGCGACGCCGGACGAGACGGCGATCCAGCAGCTGATCGACCGGAGCGAGTGGGCGCAGCAGGCGGGGAACCCCGCGGCGTATGCACCGCACATCATGGCGCCGGTGATCTTCCAGTTCGCCCGCGGCGACCAGACCGTGCCGAACCCGACGACCTCGGCGATTCTCCGCGCCTGCGGCTGCGCCGACCGGGCGACGCTGTACCGACACGATCTCGCGTTCGCCGCGAACCCGCTTCTCGGGAGGAACCCGCATGGTTTCATCACGAACCTCGGGAGTGCCGGGAGCCCTCCCGGCGCCTTCTTCGCGCTTGCAGCGCAGCAGCAGATGGCGACGTTCTTCACGAGCGACGGTGCGACGACGATTGATCCTGACGGGGCCGCGGGCCCGTTCTTCGAGACGCCGACGTCGATCGTCCCCGAAGACCTCGCCTTCATCCCGTAAGCGTCTCTAAGGGCCGTGTCCAGGGGCCAGGCCCCTGGGCACGGCTAAAAGCGCGGTATCGAGGCTTGTCTTCGAAACTGTCGTCTCAACCTTGATCCCGTAAGTGTTCGTTTCGGCCCTTGTCCAGGGGCCAGGCCCCTGGACATTGGCCAAAAGCGGCGGTAGATGGTTCGCCACCGACGCCTGCGCCAAGAAGGTGGGCTGGACAGCCCGACCACACCTGGACACACTGCCCCGAGCGATGAGCGACTTCACGATCGAGGAGCTGCAGCTGGCGGCGCGCAACCACGGCCTGCCGCTCGAGGCTCTTCGCTACGACGTGACACCGGTCGGGCTCCACTTTGTCCTCACCCACTACGACATCCCCGCCGTCGCGGTCGACGACTGGCGCTTGCGCATTGGCGGCCGGGTTGGGCGTGAGCTCGCGCTCTCGCTGGACGAGCTTCGCTCTCGTCCGTCTGCCCGCCGGCCCGTGACGCTCGAATGCGCCGGCAACGGACGGGCTCGGCTCTCGCCGCGGCCTCTCAGCCAGCCGTGGCTCGAGGAGGCGGTCGGCACAGCCGAATGGGGCGGCACCCCGCTTCACCTGCTGCTCGAGGAGGCCGGCGTCGACGAGTCAGCCGCCGACGTCCTCTTCACGGGGCTCGACCGTGGGCTCGAAGACGGCGTCGAGCAGCACTACGAGCGCAGCCTTCCGCTGGAGGAAGCGCTTCGCGACGACGTCCTGCTCGCATACGAGATGAACGGCGAGCCGCTCCCGCCACAGCACGGCTTCCCGGTCAGACTCCTGGTGCCGGGCTGGTACGGAATGACGAGCGTCAAGTGGCTCGGGCGGGTCACCGTTCTCGACCAACCCTTCGATGGCTTCCAGCAGGTTGACCGCTACCGGCTACGCCAGGAGGAGGACGAGGATGGCCGCCCGGTGACGCGGATCCAGCCACGCGCGCTCATGACGCCGCCAGGGATCCCCGACTTCCTCACGCGGACGCGCACCGTCGATCTCGCTCCCTGCCTGCTCGAAGGACGAGCGTGGTCGGGCTTGGCGCCGATCGCGGGCGTGGAAGTCAGCACCGACAGTGCTTCGAGCTGGCAGCCGGCGCGACTCGGCGAGCAACCGGCGCCGTTGGCCTGGACCTCCTGGTCGTTCCTCTGGGAGCCGGCCTCCCCGGGCACGTACGAGCTCTCGTGCCGAGCACGAGACGCGGCCGGAAACGAGCAGCCGGTCGAGCCGGCGTGGAACCTGGGCGGCTACTCCAACAACGCCGTGCAGCGCGTCACCGTGTCGGTCCGTAGCGCGTAAGCGCGACGCCTGCCGCGAAGATCGCTCCGACTGCGAGCGTCGTTTTCACGGGGCCGGGCTACCCGGTCAAACGAAAGACGAAAATGTCCCTTCTAGGCCTTCTGGTCGTCCGGATCACAGTCAGCGTCCCACGCGCGTTGTCGTAGAGCCGCGTTCCGCCGAGCACTGCGAGCTCGTAGAGCTCCGGGAACCGAATCGAGCCGCCGGCCACGAGCCTGCCCTTGGGCAGGAAGATCGTGGCTGTGCAGCTTCGGGTCCCCGAAGTGACGAAGGTGCAGACGTAGTCCGCGTGCCCGATCGGCTGCCGCTTGATCCGCTTGTTGAACAGGTTCAGGCGGACGATCTCCGTGTCGCCGGGCCCCCTCCCAGGCCTGCCTGCATCGACGCGCACGCGGCTGATCTCGCGGCTTGTTATGCGAATCGTCCCTGGCCCCGTTGCGGCACTAGAGCCCAAGCTCCAGCCGTTGGACAAACCGATCACCGCAAAGCCTGCCGCGATGACGAAAACATAGAACAAGCGAGTCATCCCCCCACTCCTTTCGCTGGCCGCATCAACGATCGTTCGCGGCAATCGGAAGTTCGAGCCAAAACACCGATCCCTCCCCGGTGGCGCTTTCGAAACTGATTGTCCCACCGTGCGCCTCGACGAGCGAGCGGGCGATCGTCAGGCCGAGACCGGTGCCGGCGATGCCGCTCGCCGGCGCATCGCCACGGAAGAACTTTCCGAAGACCTGTTCCTGCAGCTCGTCCGGAATACCGAGCCCCTCGTCCCGGACGCTCACGCGCACCCGATCGTCCTCTCGTTGGCCGACAACTTCAACGGTTCCCCCTTCCGGTGAGTACTTGATCGCATTCGACAGAAGGTTGGCCACGACCTGCGCCATGCGGTCGGGATCACCCCGCACCGGCAGCGGCCTGGGCGGAAGCACGACATCGAGCTGGTGCTTCTCGCTCTGGCCCGCAAAGAGCTGCGCCTGCTCGCCCACAAGCGTCCCCATGTCGAAGAGCTCCCGTGCGAGCTTGAGCTGGCCTTCCTCCAGGCGCTCGATGTCGAGGAAGTCGTTCAGGAGCGACGAGAGGCGTCGGCCTTGCGCATCGATGATCTCCAGGTACCGGCGCTGCTCCTCGGGACTGACCTCCCGCGTGAGCAGCAGCGAGGTGAAGCCCAGCACGCTCGCAAGCGGCGTCCGCAGCTCGTGGGAGACGATGCTCACGAGCTCGGACTTGAGGCGCTCGCTCTCCCGAAGCTTCTCGTTCTGAGACTCGAGCTCGGCGCGGCCCCGTTCCAGCTGCTCGGCCATCTGGTTGAACGCGACCTGGAGCTCGCCGACCTCCCCGGGCCCCGGGCCCTTCTCGTCGAGCCGCGTGGAGAGATCTCCGCCGGCGAGGCGAGTCGCCGCCTGTGCAACGCCGCGAACAGGACGAGCCGTCGAGCGCGCGAGGTAGATGCCGAACAGGATGATGAGCAGCGTCGAGGCGATCAGTCCGGCGATTGCAAGCGCGACGGCACGATCGGCCTGTCGGTCAGCCGACCCCGCGCTGGCCGCCGCAAGCGCATTCTCGGCGGCGAGGAAATTCGTGAACTGCCCGCGAATCTCATCGGTTCGCCGTTGACCTTCCTCCCTGGCGACGAAATCTCGAGCGGCGGGCGGATTGGCGCGCGCGATGTTGAGCAGATTGACCGCGTAGTCCTGTTCATACTGCCGGATCGCGGTCGTCAGGTTCCGGGCTCGACGGCCTTGTTCCGGAGTCGTCGACGCGAGACGCTCAAACTCTCGAAGCCGGCCCGAGGCGAGCTCTTGGCGCGCCTCTCGATACGGCTTCAGAAATCCATCCTCCCCTGTGAGGATGTAGCCACGCACACCCGTCTCGAGATCGAGGACGAGCTTCTCGAGCCTGAGCGTCGCCGCTGTTACATCCTTCGCGTGGGCTTCTCGACGCGTTGCATCGTTGAGCCCGGAGACGGCATTGATCAGAACGGCGAAGACGCTCGCGACCAGAGCTGCAAGGACCGCGCTGGCGACGATCATGCGAAGCGCAAGCGAGAGGGACTTCAGCCTATGTCTGAGCGAGCTCATCCCCGAGCCTCGCCGAGTACCTCGCTGACCACGGACGTCAGCTCATCGGCCTCGAACGGCTTCGCGACGAAACGGTCGGCGCCTGCGTTGAGCGCCGCCTCGTCGGCGTGGCCCCACGCGCTCATGACGATGACGCGGGTCTCGTCCCCCGGCAGCTTTGCGCGCAGCTCCGTGAGGACGTCGAAGCCGCTGGCGCCAGGCAGCATCAGGTCGAGAATGATCAAGTCCGGGCGGAGCTTGTAGGCAAGATCGAGCGCCTCGCGGCCGGTGTCAGCCTCGACGAAGCGATATCCATCGCCGAGAACAACGCGCACGAGCTGACGCAGGTTTCGGTCGTCCTCGCAGATGAGGATCGTCTTGGCGGGGCCTGTCTGCACGCTAGGAAAGGCCCGCAGCGTAGCGAGGAAGCGAGACGGCTCAGAGTAACTCGAGGGCGGGAGCAGCGAGCCGCTCCCGCCCAATCGTGCCCCCGTTACTTCCGGCGGAAGATCTCGTAGACGACGTTGTCCGACAGCGAAACGACGTAGAGGTTGCCGTTCGGCCCCGTCTGCACATCCGTCCCGACGCCGAAGCTCCGGCCGAAGAGCAGGCTCTCGCTCTCGGTGATCTCCCACTTGTGGATGTTGTCGGCGACGCGGTCTTCGAGCCGCGGGTCGTCGACGCCGATCTTTTGTCGGTTGCCCGTCAGGTTGAGGTGGAACAGGTGGCCGCCTTCGAGGAACGGCCGCGCCGCGCCGACGAAGAGGTCGTTTCGGTACTGAGGCCCGAGCGCGCGGCTCTGGAGGAAGCCGATGCCTCCCGGCGCAACCTCGAACTTCCAGCTCATCTCCGGTGCGCTGTAGTGGGCGCCCGGGAGCATGACGAGACGCGAAAGCGCCTCCGCCGGGCTGTCCGCGATATTCGTCGGCAGCCAGCGAATCTGCTGGAGGCCGAAGTAGGTGGCCGCGAACGGGTCCGGCGGCGACGGGGTCACCGTCGTCTCGATCGTCTTGAACTGCGAGATGCGCTCCGGCGGGCCCATGATCTGCACCCACCCCGAGTTGAACCCCGGATCGGCCCGGTTCACTTCGCTGAAGCTGTCGTCGCCGTTCTCCTGCTCCCAGAGGGCGCCGGAGACGGGATCGAAGGCCATCCCGAAGCTGTTCCGGAGGCCGTAGGCGAAGATCTTCTGGATGTTCGCGCCGACCTCGCCGCCGATCGACGCGCCTGCCGCGAAGAACGGATTGCTCGCGGGTGTCGTGCCGTCGTCGTTCAGCCTCAGGATGACGCCTGTCAGGTGGGCGTTGTCCGGCTCCGGGCCGCCGAACTGATCGTCGTCGATACCCGGGCCGAAGGGGCCGTTGACGAGGTTCTGGAGCTGCCCTCGACGGCCGTTGTCGCCGATGACGATGTAGAGCTTCTCGTCGGGGCCGAAGCGGAGCACGCCGCCGTCGTGGTTCCCGCGCAGCGGCTGCCCGGCATCCGCCTGGAATGCCCGCAGCTTGATGATGTTCTTCTCGAACGTGAGCGTCGAGCCGTTCCAAACATAGCGGTCGACCCGGTTTCCGAGCAGCGGAACGTTGGCGAGGTCGTCGCTGTCCGTGCCGCTCAGCGTCTCCGTCCAGTAGAGGTACACCCTGCCGGTGACGAAGAAGTGCGGATGCAGCGCGATCCCGAGCAGTCCTCGCTCGGACGCGCTGTTGACCGGCAGGTCGAGGACGGTGCTCTGCACGACGCCGTTGACGACGCGCTGCACCTTCCCGGTCGCTTTCTCGAGCACGAGCATGTCGTTCGGCCCGAGGAAGGCGATG
>DASSCT010000197.1:0-4374 GCA_035697545.1 Gaiellaceae bacterium
GGCGTCACAAACCAGGATGCAGTCGTAAACGGGGTGGCCACCGCGCCGGCGAACTGCTCCAGGATCAGATGCAGCCCCGGAAGCGGACGTCCCGCCTGTGTGAACTGAAACGCTGGGAACTGCGGCCGTCCATCCGAAGCCGGTACGGCGAGGAGGCGTCTTCGCTTCACCCGCTCGCTGATCGCCTGCCGACTGCCGATGCGCATCAGCTCGCGAACCTGCTTCGTCGACAGGAGTGCGCCGAGGTGCCGCCGCCAGACGAGCTCTGCTGTTCCACTCTCACCCATTGCCTCGAGCCTAGCCTCAGGACGCTCCATCGTCGTTCGTCAGGAACGAGCCTGTCCAAAAGTGCGTCTGGCAGAGCCCCACCTCGATGCCTACTCTCGCGGCTATGCGCTCGACCGCGATGAAAGCTTGCCAGTGTGGCTCGGGGTTGCCCTTCTCACGCTGCCATGGCGACCCGCGGAACGAGTTCGCCCGCGAGCAGGCGGTGCGCGAGGCGGAGTCGGTGGCGATGCTCTTCCCGTCTGTCCGTCTCCGGGGAGAGGAGGTCGACGCCTTCGCCGAACGTGCAGCGGCCGCGTATCGGGACGACGATCCACCGGCAGACGTTCTGGAGGAAGGGGTTGCGCTCGTCGATGCGTCGGAGCGGAGGCGCTTGGTTTACAGCTGGGCGGAGCCCCACGCCGACCGCTGGCGGTCCCTCACCGAGGCCGCCGCTGACCATGACGCTGCCGAGCGCGCCGTCGTCAAAGGGGCTTTGCGCGCTGCGATCGCCGAGCGGCAAGCGTCTCCGCACAGCTTGGTCGAAGTACTGGAGGACGGCAGCCTCCGGCGCTCGCCCCTCGCAGCGCTCGCGGTGGTTGTGCCGCCGCTCTTCGTGTGGTCGAGAGACGAGGCTGCGGCCGCGGAGGTCGCCGCCGCACATTCCAAGCCGCGCAAACGCTCTGGAGTCGTCGAGGGTGTCGCCTACGCGCTCATGACGTTCGCCCATGTCACCCGAACCAGGCTCCTCGCGCGCAGGCTCGCTTCCGAGCTCCCACTCGTCGAGCTGCCGGAGGCCTCGAACATCCTCTCCTCCGCCTGTGATGAGGTCGAGAGCGACGCTGACGCTGCCCGGGCAGCCACTGCGGCTCTGCTCATCGCGTACGTGGAGCAGCTTCGCGCCTCTACGACCGCCGGCCAGGCCCGAGACGGGCGATGAGCTCGGCGGGCGTGAGGACCGCGACCCCGCGTTCGATCAGCCACTCGCGAAGCTCGGCGTCCTCCAGAAGATCGCCGTCCCCCGTGACGATTGCATCCGCTTTTCCCGCGACCGCCGCGGCTACGACGGGTGCGTCATCTGGGTCGCGAATGTCCACGTCGACATCCACCGTTGGGAGCGTCCGTGCCAGCGACCGCAAGAGATCGCGGACATCCCCTGCCGCCAGGCGATAGCGCGCGAGCTTGGGTCGAGAAAGCACGCCCGATACCTCGTCCACGAGCTCCCAGGAAGAGACGACCTCGATTCGTTCCTCCAGGATTGCGTTGAGGATCCGGCCAGGCGGCCCGTCTGGTCGGATTAGCCCCGAGACCCAGACATTGGAATCAACGACGACCCGCAGCGCGAGCCTTTCGCACTTCCCGCACTGCCTCCATCACGTCTCGCTCGACGTCGTCCTGGGAGAAGTCCTCTTCCGCTGCGATTCGCGTTCGCCGTTCAAGAAGTGCGGAGAAGCGGCGCTTCCATTCGTCATCGGGGATTCGGCGGACGCCCTGTCCAGCAAGCCACTCATCGACCGCTTCGCGAATGAGGCTTGCCACGGGCTGGCCGCGACGGTCGCTCAGGCCACGAAGTGACTCGAGTTGGTTGTCGTCGAGATAAATGTTGGTCCGGCGCATCGTCCATACATCATACATCGCAACTCGCGTCGAAGCACCGCCTCGAGACGTTGCTCGCACTCACGCTCGACCGCGCCGCGCTCATGCGGGAGGGTCGCGCCGCCGGAGAGCTCCCGGAAAGCGGGCTTCCGTTTGACCATTCCGCTCAGGTAGTTCTGATCGAGATAGAGAAGGAGCGCCGACGTGCTGCTTGCTATCCCCCGAGCACGCCCGCGGCCCGCTCGTAGTCTGCGGGTGCGACCCAGAGGATCATTCCGTAGCGACCGGATCCCGCCTCGGTCGCGGCTGTCGCAGTGACGTTCACGTTCGCCTCCGCGAGCTTCTGCAGGGTGTCGGCGACGGCGCCCACGCGGTCGTCGCCCTCGATCAGAAACGCCCGCTTCGCCTCGCCGAGCGGGACACCGGCTTGCTCGGCGGCGGCTTTCAGCGCCTCCGGATCCTCAGGGACGAGATCGATCTGCGACCGGCCGCCCTCGAGCGGGAATCCCAGGATGGCGCGCAGATTGACGCCGCTCGCCTTGAAGGCGGAAAGGATCCGCTGGCCCTCGCCGGCCGTGTCCGGAACTGTCACGACGTAGTAGTCGACGCCTTGCACCGTGTCTGCCATCGACGCCTCCTCTGGCTGGAACTGATACGTCGCGAACGAACATAGCTCGCTTGGCCACTAGCGGGGCAGCGCGCGATCTGATAGCACATTGCTAGCATGGATCGCGTGCCCACCTTGAACATCCGGAACGTTCCCGAGAACGTGGTGGCAACCCTCAAGCGACGAGCGAAGGAGAGCGGCCGGTCTCTGAACGCCGAGGTGGTCCAGGTCCTTATCGACTCCGCTCAGCGGCAAGAGCAAGCTGCCGACCTTTTGCGTGAGCTCGACGAGCTACGGGCGGAGTGGCTGCTCCCCGAGGATGCGCCTGCCCCAGAGGATGTGATTCGAGAAGGGCGCGACGAACGCGACCGCGAGATCGAGCGCCGTGTACGCGGTCTTTGACGCGAGCGTCTTCGTTCGCACGCTCGTTCAGCGAGAGGCGCCGGCGGTCGACTGGGTCCGGCGCGCGATGCGGCGCGAGATCTCCGTTGCCGTCCCGGATCTCGTTTTCGCCGAGGTCGGCAACGCGCTACGCCGCTACACCCGGGATGCGACGTTGACTCTCGATGGTGCGCTTAGGCGGATCTCGTTGTGCCTTCGAATGCCGCTGGAGGTTCGTGAGCTTCAGATCCTCATCGAGCCGGCGGTCGGTCTTGCTATCTCCCGCGGGCTGAGCGTGTACGACGCGTGTTACGCGGTGTTGGCCGAGGCGGAAGGCGCCGTTCTGGTCACGGCTGACCGACGCCTCGCCGCCGCTGTCACACGGGGGGAGCTGGTGTGACGGCGAGGGTCTCGAGCAACTCCTTGCCGTAACGCTCAAGCTTCATCGGGCCGACTCCCGAGACCTTCGCGAGCTGCCACAGCTCGCGCGGGCGGCGGCGGGCGATTTCCTCGAGCGTCGTGTCGTGGAAGACGACGAAGGCGGGAACCTCGTCCCTTCTTGCTCGCTGCAGCCGCCAGGCCTTCAGCGCCTCGAGCATTGTCGGGTCGGCCGTCGGCGCCTCGATGCCGAGCTCCCCGAGGAATCGGCTCGGCTCACCCGACCACGTGATCTCGAGGAAACGCTTCGCGCGCGTCATTCCCACGTAGAGCAGACGCCGCTCCTCCGCGAGCGCCTCCCCGATGCGTGCGCGCTTGAACGGCAGTTCGCCCTCCTCGAGCCGTGGCAGGAAGACGGCGTCGAACTCGAGCCCTTTAGCGCGGTGGTAGGTGAGGAGGTTGACGCCGCGGCCGGCCGATTCCTCGCCGAAGCGGCTCTCGAGGTCGGCGAGGAATTCTCCGATGGTGCCCTCCCCGAATTCCTCCGCGAGCCGGACGAAGCGGGCGAGGTCGCCCTGGCGCGTGAGCTCCTCCTCGCCGAGCCCGTCCGGTAAGACCTGCGTCAGGCCCTGCGCCTCGGCGACGCCGCGGACGACCTCCGCGACGCCGGTGCGTCCACCGGAGCCACGCAGCGCCCGGATCATCCCGCGCGCCGCCGGCCGGGCGAGGAACGCGCCGCCGCGCACCTGGTAGGGGATCTCCGCTTCCGCGAGCCCCTCTTCGAACTCCTCCGAGCGGGCGTTGATCCGGTACAGCACCGCCATCTCCTCGTACGGCACACCCTCGCGGTGGAGCGTTGCGATGTTGGCGACGATCGACGAGACCTCCGCCTCGGCGTCCTCGCAGGCGCTGAGCACCGGCGCCTCTCCTGTGGCCCGCGTCGCGCGCAGCACCTTCTCCGCGCCGCCGAGCTTCGGGACGAGCCGGTTCGCGAGCTCGAGGATCTCCGGGGTCGAGCGATAGTTCTCCTCCAGGCGGAAGACCTGGCCCCTCATGCGCAGGAGGTGCTCCGCGGTTGCGCCGGTGAACGAGTAGATCGACTGGTAGTCGTCGCCGACGACGCACACCTCGTCGCGGCTCCCGAGCCA
>DASSCT010000198.1:0-12967 GCA_035697545.1 Gaiellaceae bacterium
CACGGCGGCCACCTCCGAGAGCTCGAGACAACCCTCGCGCTCGCCGAGCTCGATCAACGCGTTGACCCGTTCGTCGGTCATCTCTCCAATATTGTCGCCGCTCGTGGGAGAAGCGAAACAGCAAGCGCGCGAGGCCGCGCAGAGTCCTGCCGCCCGGGGCCTTGCCCGCTGGGGGTTGGTCGCGAAAGGCGGTCTCTATGTGCTGATCGGCGCGATCGCCTTCCAGGTTTCAGCGCTGGATCAGGGTCGGCTGCAGGACCGCGGTGGAGCGCTCGCAGCGCTCGCCGACGAGTGGTACGGAAAAGTGCTCGTCGCGGCGCTGGCGGTCGGGCTCGCCGGCTACGCGTTCTGGCGCTTTGCCGAGGCGATCCTCGGGCACCCGCTCGAAGGCGGCGAGCGAGATAGCTTCCCTCGGCGGGTGGGGCTCGCCGCGCGAGGCGCCTGGTATCTCGGCCTCTGCGGGCTGGCAATCGCCGTGCTGGCCGGAGCGCATCAGTCGAGCGGATCGCGCGAGGAGGACCGCATCACCGCCCGCGTGCTGAAGTGGCCGGCAGGCCAGTGGATCGTTGCGGCCGTTGGGATCGGGATCCTCGGCGCGGGCGTCTTCAATCTCTGGCGCGGCCTAACTGGGAGGTTTCGAAAGAACCTGAAGCTCAGGGAGATGGGGAAGTTCGAGGATCGTGCGTTCACGATCATCGGCGGTGTCGGACACGTCGCCCGCGGCATCGTCTTCGGGTTGATCGGCTTCTTCCTCGTCCGCGCCGCGTACGACTACGACCCGGAGGAAGCCGTCGGCCTGGACGGAGCGCTGGGGAAGGTGCTCCAGCAGGACTACGGCGACACGCTCCTCGCGCTGGTCGCCTCCGGCCTGATCGCGTACGGGATCTACTGCTTCGTGGAGGCCTGGTACCGCGAAGTCTGACCGCGCTTTCGCAGCCGGACGCCGAGGTCGAGGAGGAGCACGCAGAGCGTCACCCACGCGAGCCCGAGGCTGAAGCCGGCGACCACGTCGGTGAGGAAGTGCACGCCGAGGTAGAGACGGCTCATACCGATCAGCAGGACGAGGATCGCCGAGGCGACGAGGACCGCGATCCGCCCGCGCACGTCCTGGAGATGCCGGGCGACGATGAACCCGATCGTCCCGTAGACCGCAAGCGAGACCGATGCATGGCCGCTCGGGAACGAGTAGCTGCTCTCCGTGGCCAGCGGGTCGGGAAAGAAGGGCCGCTGGCGATGGAAGCCGACCTTGAGGCCGACCGTCAGGATCTCCGTGCCGACGACGGCGAGCAGAAGGAGGAGGAGCTCCATTCTCTGGCGCTTCCAGGCCAGCACAGCGGCGGTCACGGATGTGACGGCGACGAGAACCGGCACGTTCCCGAGCCACGTAACGCGCTCGAAGAACTCCGTCCGACCCGGGCTCGCGTGGTCGTGGAGCCAATTGGCGACCCGGGTGTCGATGTGCGTGTCGCCCTCGACGACATCCTCGGCAACGGCCCCGAAGACCCACGCGCTCGCGGTGAGGACGACGAGGCCGCCGAGCAGCTCGAGCCCGGCGGCGTTGACATAGCGGGACACCTTCGCGCTCCACACTGGGCTTATCTTTCGCACATGCGCCATCTCGCGCTGTCAGCGATCGGGCGCGATCGACCCGGCATCGTCGCGGCGGTCACGGAGACGCTCCTCCGGCACGGAGTGAACGTCGAGGACTCGCAGATGTCGATCCTCCGCGGGCACTTCTCCATGATGCTGCTGCTGGCGGCTGCGGACGAGCTCGATGCGGAGCAGCTGCGCGCCGATCTGCGCCGGACCGCCGAAGAGCTGGAGCTGGAGGCGCTGACGCTCAACGAGGTCGCCTTCGACGAGGCCAGACGCCCTGACCCGACGCACCTGATCACCGTCTACGGCGCGGATCATCCCGGCATCCTGAACGCGGTCTCGTCGGCGCTCGCCGGCCTCGGCGTCAACATCGTCGACCTGACCACGCGGCTCGCGGGGGAGGGCGACGACGCCATCTACGTCGCGTCGTTCGAAGTGCTCGTGCCGGACGAGGCGACCTCGGATGTGCTCGAAGCACGTCTTCGAGAGACTGCGGAGCAAGAGCGTGTGGAGGTCTCGGTGCGGCCCATCGAGCGCGACACGCTCTAGAGCCCCTGGGTGGCCGTCCGGGAGATCCTCCGCTTCCCCGACGCCCGGCTGAAGCAGGTCGCAGCGCCGCTTGGTCCTGACGACGCCGCGTTGGCGCAGCGTCTCGCGGTCGATCTTGTTGACACCATGCGCGCCCATCGCGGCTGCGTCGGTCTCGCCGCCACGCAGCTGGGCGAGCTCGTTCGCATGGTCGTCGTCGATGTCGCCGGCCACCCTAGGGCGGTGAGCTCGAACGGCGAGCTTCTCCTCGTCAACCCGGAGATCGTCGCCTCCGAGGGCTCGGAGGTCGGCCGCGAGGGTTGCCTGAGCATCCCCGACCTGACGGCGAACGTGCGCCGCGCGATCTCGGTCAGCGTGGTCGCGGTATCTCCGCATGGAGCGGACGTTCGGGTCGAGTCGACCGGCTTCGAAGCGCGCTGCCTTCAGCACGAGCTCGATCACCTCGACGGCGTCCTGTTCCTCGATCGCGTCGAGTCGCTTCGCGACGACGTCTTCCGCAGACAGCGGTATCGGTGAGCCGAGGGGACGTTGTTACGCTGATTCCATGACCCGTTCCGTCATTGTCTCCGCTGTCCGGACGCCGTTCGGGAAGCTCGGCGGAGCGCTCAAGGAGTACGAGGCAACCGAGCTCGGCTCGCTCGTCATCCGCAACGCGCTCGACCGCGTCGGGCTCGAGAACCACGAGGTCGAGTACGTGATCATGGGGCAGGTGCTCCAGGGCGGCGCCGGCCAGGCCCCGGCGCGCCAGGCGGCGATCGGCGCTGGTCTGCCGATCGAGGTCCCGGCGGACACGATCAACAAGGTCTGCGCGTCCTCGATCCGGGCTGTCGAGATGGCGGATCAGATGATCCGGGCCGGCGACCACGACGTGATCGTCGCCGGCGGCATGGAGTCGATGTCGAACGCGCCGTACATCCTCAAGAAGGCGCGTTTCGGCTATCGGCTCGGCGACGGGACGCTCATCGACCTCATGACGCACGACGGCTTGACCTCGACGTTCGACAAGCGCCACATGGTCGAGCAGGCCTCCTTCGTCGCGCGCGAGCTCGGCATCCCCCGTGAGGATCAGGACAAGTGGGCTCTGCGCTCGCATCAGCGCGCGGTCGAGGCGATCGACGAGGGCCGCTTCCGCGACGAGATCGTCCCCGTCGGCGACTTCGACACCGACGAGGGCCCGCGGCGCGACACCTCGCTGGAGGCGCTCGCGAAGCTGAAGCCGGTGTTCGACCCCGAAGGGACGACGACGGCCGGGAACGCGCCCGGCGTCAACGACGGGGCGGGCGCGCTGGTCGTCGTCAGCGAGGAATATGCGAACAAGCGCGGCCTCGAGCCGCTGGCGACGATCGTGTCGCAGGGCTACGTCGCCGACGACTTCGCGTATCTGGCCCGCACTCCGGCGAAGGCGGGACAGCAGGCGCTCGAGAAGGCCGGCAAGACGATCGACGACGTCGAGCGCGTCGAGCTGAACGAGGCCTTCTCGTCGGTCGTCCTCAACTCGACGAAGATGCTCGGCGCCGATCCCGAGAAGGTGAACGTGAACGGCGGCGCCGTCGCTTTGGGGCATCCGATCGGCGCGTCGGGCGCCCGCATCCTCGGGACGATGATCTACGAGCTTCGCCGGAACGGCGGCGGGCTCGGACTGGCGGCGATCTGCTCCGGCGGCGGCCAGGGCGACGCGCTGCTGCTCGAGGTCTAACTCTTCAGGAACTAACTCTTCAGGAACCGCAAAATCAGGTCGGCGAGCTCCTCTGGCGCCCGCCAGGGAAGCATGTGATCGGCCTCCTCGACGACAGCCCGTTGGGCGCCGGGGATCTCCCGCGCGATCTGCTCGCAGTTTTCGTTGATGGCGTCCTGGTCCCGAGCGCCGGAGACGACAAGCGTCGGCGCTGCGATCTCGCCTAGGCGGTCTGCTACGGGGCTGTCGGTCGTCTCGTGCTCCGAGTTCGAGCCTTTGGCGTTCTCGACGAACATCGCGCGGAGGGCTTCGTCGACGCCGAGCGGAGCCCAGATCTCCATGTCGAGCTCGGCCATCTCGTCATAGTCCTCGCTCTCCTCGGCCAGCTCCCAGCGGGCGATCTGGTCCGGCGTCCACTCCACGTTGAGCGGCTGACCCGGCAGCGCCGAGGCGACGATGACGAGCGCGGACACCCGTTCGGGTCGCTCGAGCGCGGTCCCGAGGGCGATGCCGCCTCCGCGTGAGGCTCCGACGAGCGCCGCGTGCTCGACACCGGCGGCGCCGAGGACCGACGTCAGATCCTCCACGAGCGAGTACGGCCCGTCCTGGGCCGGAGAGCGCCCGAAGCCGCGCTGGTCGTAGCGGATGACCCGGTGCCGCGCGGCGAGCAGCGGAACGAGTGGGTCCCAGAGGCGGGAATCGACGACCCCCTCGTGGATGAGGAGGATCGGCGATCCCTCGCCCGTCTGGTCGTACCAGAGGTCGGTCATCGCGGCGGACGTTAGCCTCTTGGGCTGTGAAGTTCGAGCACGTCCTCGTCGTCGGCGCCGGCCAGATGGGCGGCGGGATCGCGCAGGTGGCGGCCACGGCCGGCTGCCGCGTCTCGCTACACGACGCCGTTCCGGGGGCAACGGACCGCGCCTTGGAGGCGATGCGGCGGAGCCTGCAGAAGCTCGCCGAGAAGGGCGGGCCCGATCCAGACGAGGTGTTGATGCGCGTCGAAGCCGTGGACGTCCTCGTCCCGGCCGACCTGATGATCGAGGCCGTTGTCGAGGACTCTGAGGTGAAGGCGCGAGTGTTCTCCCACGCGGACGAGGTGCTCCCCGGAGAAGCCGTGCTCGCCTCCAACACCTCGTCGATTCCGATCACCTCGCTCGCCGCAGAGACGATCCGGCCCGACCGCGTGATCGGAATGCACTTCTTCAACCCGGTGCCGGTCCTGAAGCTCGTCGAGGTCGTCCGGGGACGGGACACATCCGACGAGACCGTGGCCGCGATCGTCGCCTTCGCCGAGGAGCTGGGGAAGGTTCCCGCACTCGCGAACGACTCGCCCGGGTTCGTTTCCAACCGGATCCTGATGCCGTTCGTGAACGAAGCGGTCTGGGCGCTCCACAACGGCGTCGCGGAGGCCGAGGCGATCGACACGATCGCGAAGCTCGGCTTCGCGCATCCGATGGGTCCCTTGGCGCTCGCCGACCTGATTGGCCTGGACACGTGCGTCGCGATCATGGACGTGCTGCAGGAGGGCCTCGACGACGACAAGTACGCGCCCTGTCCGCTCCTGCGAGAGCACGTCGAAGCCGGCCGCCTGGGCCGAAAGAGCGGCGAAGGCTTCTACCGCTACGACTGACGACTCGCCGTAAAAACGGAGGCGCGCGTATACCCTCACGGCCCATGGATTTCGCCCTCGACGACGATCAGCGAGAGATTCAGGCGCTCACGCGCGACTTCGCCCAGGCGGAGATCGAGCCGCACGCGTCGCAGTGGGACCGCGACCACCACTTCCCCCGCGAGCTCTTCGGCAAGCTCGCCGGGCTGGGTCTCATGGGCGCCTGCGTGCCGGAGGAGTACGGCGGCGCCGGGGCCGATTTCCTCTCGTACATCCTTGTCCTGGAGGAGCTCTCGCGAGCCGATGCGGGCGTCGGCGTCACCGTCGCGGTGCATACAAGCGCCTGCAGCCTGCCGATCCTCAACTTCGGTACCGAGGAGCAGCGTGCCCGCTTCGTTCCGCCGCTCGCGCGCGGCGAAGGGATCGGCGCCTTCGCGCTCACCGAGTCTGAGGCCGGCTCCGACGCCGGCGCGCTGCGGGCCCGCGCCGAGCCGACAAACGACGGCTGGACGATCACCGGTTCCAAGCAATGGATCACGAACGGCGCGCACGCCTCGACGTTCCTGCTCTTCGCTCGCAGCGATCCGGACACGCCTGGGCCGAAGGGCGTCTCGGCGTTCATCCTCGACGCAGACCACGTGACGATCACCCGCGAGGAGGAGAAGCTCGGCCTCAACTCGTCGGTCACGAACGACATCGCGGTCGAGGGCGTCGAGGTCGGGCGTGACCGGCTCCTTCACGAGGAAGGGAAGGGGTTCACCGTCGCGATGGAGACGTTGGACGGCGGGCGGATCGGAATCGCCGCACAGGCCCTTGGGATCGCGCAGGCGGCCTACGACGTCGCGCGCGAGTACGCCAAGGAGCGGCGGACGTTCGGCAAGCGGATCGCCGAGCACCAGGCGATCCAGTGGAAGCTCGCCGACATGGCGACGGAGATCGACGCCGCACGCTTGCTCGTCTACCGCGCCGCGTGGCTGAAAGACCAGGGACGCTCGCACACGGAGGAGGGCGCCAAGGCCAAGCTCTTCGCCTCGGAGACGGCGCGTCGGCAGACCGCTGAGGCGATCCAGATCCTCGGCGGCTACGGCTACACGAAGGAATTCCCGGTCGAGCGCTACTATCGCGACGCGAAGATCACCGAGATCTACGAGGGGACGAGCGAGATCCAGAGGCTCGTGATCGCGCGCTCGGTGCTCGACCTGAAGCGACGCGAACTGGCCGCCGGCTAGTGGCCGGACGCGAGCTCGAGACCTATCTCGCGCTGCTCCTCGCCGATCAGAATCCGGTGTTCGCGGCCGCTCACGACGAGCTCTATCCCGAGCGCGTGCCCGAGGGGATCCCGCTGTCGATCACGCTGCTCTATCCGTTCGCGCCTCGCTCTGAGGTCGATCAGCACCGCGAGACGCTGCGCTCGTTCTTCGCCTCCCACCCGCCGTTCGAACTCGAGCTCGCCCGGCTCGCCCAGTGGGAGGAGAGCGGTGCGGTCTACGCGGTCCCAGAGCCCGAGCAGCCGTTGCGCGACCTGATGCGCGCGCTCTGGCGCCTCTATCCCCAGTTCCCGCCGTACGGCGAGGTCGGCGCCGATCCGCCGCCACATGCGTCGCTCACACTCTCGGGCGGAGAAGATCGCGAGGCGACGCGCGCACGGGTCGAGCGGCGCCTCGAGGGACTGCTCCCGGCCGCGTTCCAGGTGGCCGAGGTCGCGCTCATGGAGGAAGAAGCGCCCGACCGCATGCGCCTCCGCGAGACGTTCCGGCTCGGCACCTAAGCTCTTCTCATGCCGCGCAAGGCCGACGAGCCCGTTCGCCTAACGCGGATCTACACGCGCGGAGGCGATCGCGGCGAAACGAGCCTCGGCGACGGGAGCCGGGTGTCGAAGCTCGACTGCCGCATCGCGGCATTCGGGACCGTCGACGAGCTCAACTCCCTCGTCGGTCTGGTGCTGGCCGGAGATGTTTCCGAGGAGATCAGGCCGGTGCTCGAACGCGTCCAGAACGAGCTCTTCGACCTTGGCGCCGACGTCAGCGTTCCTTTTGATCCCGACGACACGCGGCTGCGCGTCTCGCAGGAGCAGATCGACCGGCTCGAGGCCGACTGCGACCGCTTCAACGCCGACCTGTCCGAGCTCAAGAGCTTCGTGCTCCCGGGTGGCACCGAAGCCGCTGCACGTCTCCACGTGGCGCGGGCGGTCTGCCGCCGCGCCGAGCGCGTGGTCCTCGATGCGGCCGAGCAGGTGGAGCTCAACCCGCTCGTGGCGGTCTACCTCAACCGACTCTCCGATCTCCTCTTCATCCTCGCCCGCACCGCGAACGCGGGCGAGGACGAGCCGCTCTGGACGCCTGGCAGCTCCTCCTAGCGTTCCTCGCCTCGTTCGCGGCCGGGTATCTCGGCTCGGCGGTCGGCCTCGTCCTCGGCACGCTTCGGCTCCCGGCGATCCTGTTGCTCTCCGGGGACGCGGCCGCCGGAGCCGGCACGAACGTCGGAATCAGCGCGGCCTCCGCGGCGGCCGGGGGCTACCGACACACCCGGGCCGGACGGGTCGACTGGCGCGTCGTCGCCTGGATGGCCCCGCCGTCCGTGGTCGGCGCCGTAGTCGGCGCGCTGCTCACCGATCAGCTTCCGACCCGACTGCTCCTCGCAGTGATCGCGGCGATCCTGGCCTGGAACGGCATCGATCTGCTGGCCCGGCCGATCAGAGGCCGACCCTCGGAAAGGCCTCGACTCACGCCTGCCGTCGTGTTCGGCTTCGTGATCGGCCTGCTCGGCGGGGCCGTCGGCGTCATTCTCGGAACGCTGCGGATGCCGGCCCTGCTCCGCGGCGTGGGGCTGACCGCTCACCGCGCCGTCGGAACGAACCTCGTGATCGGCTTTGCGCTCGGCCTCTTCGCGTTCGCGACGCATGCGCTGCTCGGACAGATCGAGTGGGCTCTCTTCGCCGCCGGGCTCGCAGGCGCACTCCCGGGTGGCTGGCTCGGCGCCAGTCTCACCGCGCGGCTCTCCGAGGAGACCTTGCGGCGTGCGATCGGCGTCGCGCTGATCGCGATTGCGATCGCCTTCGTCCTCGAGGTCGTGCTGAGCTAAGGGGCATGCTGCAACAATTCCCCGCATGGCGACCACCGAAGACCGCCGCGGCGCCCTGAGTGGGATCGCCGAATGGCGCCGCGCGCTCTACGAGGCCGCGCCGGAGCGCCAGGGCGAGCTCTTCTCGACCATCTCGGGGCTCGAGATCGATCCGCTCTACTCGGTCGAGTCAGTCAACATCGACGAAGAGCGGGATCTCGGCTTTCCGGGTGTCTATCCGTTCACGCGCGGGGTCTATCCGTCGATGTACCGCGGGAAGCTATGGACGATGCGGCAGTTCGCCGGCTTCGGTACGGCCGAGGAGACGAACGAGCGCTTCCGCTACCTGCTCGAGCACGGACAGACGGGGCTCTCAACCGCCTTCGACATGCCCTCGCTGATGGGCTACGACTCCGACCATCCGCGTTCGCTCGGCGAGGTCGGCCGGGAGGGAGTCGCGATCGACTCGCTGCAGGACATGGAGACGCTGTTCTCGGGCATCCCGCTCGGCGAGGTCTCCACCTCGATGACGATCAACTGCACGGCGCCGATTGCGCTGGCCTTCTACGTCGGAGTCGCGGAGAACCAGGGCGTCCCGCGCTCGGAGCTGCGCGGGACGATTCAGACGGACATCCTCAAGGAGTACATCGCACAGAAGGAGTGGATCTATCCGCCCGAGCCGTCCATGCGGCTCGTCACGGACATGGTCCAGTTCTGCGCGGAAGAGATGCCCAAGTGGCATCCGATCTCGATCTCCGGCTACCACATCCGCGAGGCCGGCTCGAACGCCGTCCAAGAGCTCGCCTTCACGCTCATGAACGGCTTCACGTACGTGGAGGCGGGGATCGAGCGCGGATTGGACGTCGACGACTTCGCGCCGCGACTGTCGTTCTTCTTCAACGCGCACATCGACTTCTTCGAGGAGATCGCGAAGTACCGCGCGGCGCGGAGGATCTGGGCGCGCGAGCTTCGCGAGCGCTACGGGGCGAAGAATCCGCGCTCCTGGCTGATGCGCTTCCACACGCAGACGGCGGGGGTGTCGCTGACCGCGCAGCAGCCCGAGGTGAACATCGTCCGAACGGCGCTCGAGGCGCTTTCGGCCGTGCTGGGCGGGACGCAGTCCCTCCACACGAACTCCTTCGACGAGGCGCTCGCGCTGCCGACCGAGAACGCGGTCCGCCTGGCGCTCCGCACCCAGCAGGTGATCGCGCACGAGACCGGCGTCGTCAACACGATCGACCCGCTCGGCGGCTCGTACTTCCTCGAGGAGCTGACGAACCGGCTCGAGGCCGAGGCCTACGACTACTTCGAGCGGATTCGCGCGCTCGGCGGAGTCATCCCCGCGATCAAGGAGAACTTCTTCCAGCGTGAGATCGCCGACGCCTCGTTCCGGTACCAGTCCGAGCTCGAGGCCAAGCAGCGGGTGATCGTCGGCGTCAACCGCTATCAGTCCGCGGGGGAGCCGGAGCTCGAGATTCTGCGCATCGATCCGGCGCTCGAGGGCGAGCAGATTGCCCGGGTGCGCTCGCTCCGCAAGCGGCGGGATGGAGCGGCGGCGGAGGCGGCACTCGCCCGGCTGAAGGAAGAAGCAGCGGGAGACGCCAATCTGATGCCGCTCTTCGTCGAATGCGCGCACGCCGACGTCACGATGGGGGAGATGTGCGACGCCCTTCGGGAAATCTGGGGCGTTTGGCGCGAGACTCCGGTCTTCTAGACCTCGATCTCCTGACCGTCGTGGACCTGTTCGAATGCCGGATCGAGCGCGCGCTCCTTTGGGCGGTGCGTGAGGAGCAATCGTTTCGCGCCTGACGCCTGGAAGGCCTCGTCCGCTTCCACTGCCGCCAGGTGCCCACGCGTTCCGCCCTCTGGATACGGCTGATCCAGCGTGGCTTCGCAAAGAAAGAGGTCAGCGTCGTGCGCGAGCTCGGCGAGGCTGCCGTTCGGCCCGCTGTCGCCCGAATAGGCCAGTGACTTTCCGTTGGCCGAGACGCGGAATCCGAACGCCAAGAGGTCGTAGTGGAGCATCTTCCGCGGCGTCACCCGCATTCCTGCGATCTCGAACTCCTCGCCGTCGGCGTACTCGGAGGCCCGGAATGCGTTTTCGAACATGTCCGGGAAGCCGAGTCGCTCGCCCAGCTCGCTGAGCACCTTGCGCCCGCCAGGCGGGAGCCATAGCTCGGGCTCCTGCAGATCGGACGCAGGCCCAAAGGACTGGGCCCACACCCACGGCACAAGGTCGCCCCAGTGGTCGAGATGGAAATGCGTGATGCAGATCGCGTCGATCCGGGGCCAGTCCTCGTGCTCGCGAAGCTTGGCGAGCACACCTGCGCCGCAGTCGAGCAAGACGCGGCCCGGAGGCCCCTGGACGAGGTAGCCGGATTGGGCGCCGCCGGGGTTGGGCCACGCCGGCGAGCAGCCGATCACGGTGAGCTTCATGTGCGCCATAGTCTGTCCAATTCGCGGACGAGCCGGTAGCGGTTCTTCCCGAACTGGCGCATTCCTATACTCACGTCGTGGCAGCGAAGATCAGGGTGGTGATCGCAAAGCCCGGCCTGGACGGGCATGACCGGGGGGCGAAGATCATCGCCAGAGCTCTCCGCGACGCCGGCATGGAGGTCATCTACACAGGTCTGCACCAGACGCCGGAGCAGATCGTCGAGACCGCGATCCAGGAGGATGCGGACGCGGTCGGGATCTCGATTCTCTCGGGCGCGCACATGACGCTCGTGCCCAAGATCGTGGAAGGCCTGAAGGCAAACGGCGCCGACGATGTCCTCGTCGTCGTCGGCGGCACGATCCCGAAGCACGATTCCGACGAGCTCAAGCGGCTCGGCGTCGCCGAGATCTTCACGCCCGGAGCGCCGATGGGCGAGATCGTCGAGTTTTTGCGCGAGAAGGTTCCCGTCAGCTGATCGAGGTCACGCGCGAGGGACCCGTCGCGGTCGTGAAGGTCGACCGCCCCGAGGCGCTGAATGCGCTCGATCTCGAGACGCTCACGGCACTCCGCGACCGGCTTCGCGAGCTGGCCCGCGACGTCGAGACCCGCGTGGTCGTCCTCAGCGGCGCCGGAGACCGGGCCTTCATCGCGGGCGCGGACATCGCGTACATGAGCAGCCTCGACGTGGAAGAGGCCAAGGCCTGGGGCGACCTCGGCCATGAGGTGGCCGGGCTGCTCGAGGCAATGCCGCAGCCGACGATCGCGGCGATCAACGGATTCGCGCTCGGCGGCGGCTGCGAGCTCGCGCTCGCCTGCGACCTCCGCTTTGCCTCCTCCCGCGCGAAGCTCGGCCAGCCCGAGATCAACCTGGGGATCATCCCGGGCTGGGGCGGCACGCAGCGTCTTGCGCGGACGACGACGCTCGGCTTCGCCAAGGAGCTGATCCTCACCGGCCGCACCGTCGACGCGGAGGAGGCGCTCGAGCGCGGGCTCGTCAACGCCGTCACGGAGCCGGAGGAGCTTCTGCCGCGCGTGATGGAGACGGCCCTACAGCTGGCGGCGAAGAGCCCGCTGGCGCTCGAGGCGGCAAAGCAGGCCGTGAACCGGGCGCTCCATGGTGATCACGCCGACAACCTGTCCCGCGAAGCCGACCGCTTCGGCGAGCTCTTCGCGAGCGAGGACGCCAAGGAAGGCCTCACCGCCTTCACCGAGAAGCGCGAGCCCAGGTTTAGCGGCCGCTGAGGAGGATTCGTTCCGCGGTGATGGCGCCGGGCTTGCCGAGCTGCGCGTCGAGCGTCACCGGCATGATCTCCGTCCACACCGTGGCCCGTTCCTTGCCCAGGATGGCTCCGACGGCGCGCTCGATCAGCGTGTAGGGCTCGACGGCAAGGGAGACGGGACGGCTGATGCCGTTCAGTTTCAACCCTGTCGTGCGAACGCCGAGGCTATTTACCTGCACCTTGAGCGCGTCCTCCCGCTGGTCGAGGACGCTGCCCTTGAGCCACAGCGAGGTCTCGCCCTTGCGAGGCGCGGCGAAGAGCAGCCGCCAGGCCCGGTTTAGAGCCGTAAACGGGCTCACGGCTGCACCGTCGTTCGGATGGAGCTCGAAGTGCAGATGCGGATGGACTCCGTTCGCGTCGCCGGAATCCCCCACAAACCCGATCGGCTCGCCCGCGGCAACTCGTGTCCCGCTCTTCAAGCCCGGCGCGAACGCGATGCCGGGAGCGCAGCGGCCCTGGTTGTCGTTCGTCATGCCCAGGTCGTTGTTCAAGTGGATGTAGAGGTAGGTCGTGCCGCTGTCGGCGTAGAGGTAGAGCATGCAGCCGGCACGCGCAGATGTGATGTGGAACTTGACCCGTCCGGTCTCGGCGGCGAGCGCTAGTGCCTTCCGCGGCGCCACGATGTCGATGCCCTGATGTGAACCCTGGGCCCTCGCGTCGCCGAAATCGTTCGAGTACTGAAACTTGCCGAGCACGGGGAAGATGATCCGCTTGCCGGTGATAGGGGTCGGGCTCTTCTGCGTCGCCGGTTTGGGCTTGGG
>DASSCT010000199.1:0-16134 GCA_035697545.1 Gaiellaceae bacterium
ATCGTGACGGGGTCTGACCCCCGCCGAAGGGCTCACGCGTACGCCAGTTTGATCATGTCCGTCGTGCCGGGGATGTTGACCGCCGTGCCGGCGGTGAGAACGACGAGGTCACCGTCATCGAGGAGCCCCGTTTTCCTTCCAGACTCGAGTGAGGAGCTCCACAGCTCCTCGACATCCGCCGCTTCCGCCATCCACGCCGGGGTCACGCCCCACTCGATAGCCATGTGCTGGAGCGCATAGTGGTGATGTGAGAGCCCGATGACGGGCCGCCGCGGGCGAAGTCGCGCGACCACCGACGCGGTTCGCCCCGAGTACGTCGGCACCAGGATCGCCTTCGCGCCCAGCGTCTCCGCCAGATCGCACGCCGCGTTCGACATCGCGTGCCCGACGGTCGGCTGGTCTCCCGGCTGAGGAAACTGGTGCCGATACTCGATGCTCGGCTCGATCACGAGCGCGATCCGGTTCATCGTCCGAACCGACTCGAGCGGGTACTCGCCGATCGCCGTCTCCTCCGAGAGCATCAGGGCGGAGGAGCCATCGAGAACCGCATTCGCGATGTCGCTCGCCTCGGCGCGGGTCGGCTCCGGCTGATGCACCATCGACTCGAGCATCTGTGTCGCGGTGATCACGGGCTTCCCCCGATCGAGCGCCGCGAGGATGATCCGTTTCTGGAGCAGCGGCACGATCTCCGGGCCCATCTCTACGCCGAGATCGCCGCGGGCGACCATGACCGCGTCGGACTCGTCCAGGATCGGAATAAGGGCATCGACCGCCTCCGACTTCTCGATCTTGGCGATCACATGGGCCTGCGAGCCAGCCTGTTCGATCAGGGCCTTGAGGTCGCGCACATCGGCGGCGGAGCGGACGAACGACAGTGCGACGAAATCCACGCCGAGCTCGAGCGCGAACTCGAGGTCGTCCGCGTCCTTGCGCGTAAGCGACGGGATCGGCACGGGCACCCCGGGCAGGTTCACGCCCTTGTTCGCCGCGACAAGACCGCCGACGACGACCGCACACCGCGCACGACCAGCCTCGACCGCTTCGACGCGTAGCCGTACCAGACCGTCGTCGATGAGGACGTCGTGCCCGGGCTGGAGCACCTGGCCGACGATCGCGGGGCGAACAGGCAGCTCGCCGTCCCGAGCGCCGTCGCCCGTGACGAAGATCTCGTCTCCCTTGTCGAGCCGCACCGGCGACGGCAGCTCGCCGACGCGCAGCTTCGGGCCCTGGAGGTCGGCGATCAGCGCGATCGGCCTGCCGAGCTCCTCTTGCGCGGCACGCACCATTCGCGCGTACTGGGCATGCTGCTCCTGGGTCCCGTGCGAAAAGTTGAGGCGCGCTCCGTCCATGCCGCCCCGGGCCAGGCCGGTGACAAGCTCCTGCGTCGCAGTTGCCGGCCCAAGGGTTGCCACGATCTTCGTGCGGCGGGGCAGCGCTGACGCCACGGCCCTCAGCGTACCCCTAGGAGGGTTGGCGGCATTTCGCCAAACCCTCCTCAACGCAGTCGCTACTGGAGCCGGAGAGGAATCTCGGACTCGTTGATTCGCGAGCCATCCTCCGCCGAGAGCTCGAAGACGACGAGACGCCCCTGCTGCGGCTTGTCAACCGTGTACGGCACCCGGAAGGCGAACGTCCCGCGCGTCCCGCTGCCCGACGTCGCGGTGACGAAGTTCTTCCGCAGCACCTTGCCCGAAGCGTCCTTGAGCTCGTAGTTGAACGTCGCCTCGAACGTGTTCGCCGTTCCTCTCACCGCAAACCCCGAATCGACCGACTCGTCCGGCAGCGGAGACTCGACCAGAATCGCCGGCGTCTCGCTCTCGAACGCCCGGCGCCCGACGGGGCGATCGGCTCCGAGGTCCACGCGCTTCACCGTCGGGAACTGCGTCAGCGTGTAGACGAGCTGCGCGCGCGCCGCATCGTCGCTCGGCTGCTCGGAGAGCTGCACCGTCGCGACTCCGCTCGAGATCGACAGCGACTCGAGCTCTGTGCCGTCCGGCACAGCTGAATCCATGCCCGGATCGTGGGGCATCGGGCCCTCGAGAAGCTCCCGCACCGCGGCCGACCCGACAGCCGGGCCGGTCACGTCGCGCTGAACCGGAGCGACCTTCCCGTCGCGCAGGAAGTAGACCCTGACCGCGACCTGCGGCGGCTGGGTCGGGGTGGACGACGTCCCCGTCTCGGTGACGGTCTCCTCCGTGGTCGTCGGTGCGGTCTCGTTGTCGTCACCGCCGCAACCCGCCAGCAGCGCGAGGAGCACGAAGAGGCTAGCGGCGCCGCGGAAACGCATCCCAACCGGGGTATTCGGCCTCCGCACCAAGCTCCTCTTCGATTCGCAGCAGCTGGTTGTACTTCGCGACGCGGTCGCTGCGACTCGGGGCGCCGGCCTTGATCTGACCCGCGTTCGTCGCGACCGCAAGGTCGGCGATCGTCGTGTCCTCGGTCTCGCCGGACCGGTGTGAGATCACCGTCGCATAGCCCGCTGACCCTGCCAGCTCGATCGCCTCCAGCGTTTCGGTCAGCGTCCCGATCTGGTTGATCTTGAGGAGAATCGCGTTCGCCACGCCTTCATCGATGCCGCGCCGGAGCCGCGCGACGTTCGTGACGAAGAGGTCGTCGCCCACAAGCTGCACGCGGTCACCGAGCTCCTGGGTGAGCGCCTTCCACGCCGCCCAGTCGTCCTCGGCGGCGCCGTCCTCGATCGACACGATCGGATACCGGTCGACCAGGCCGGCCCAGTACTCCGTGAGCTCTTCGGCGGACGCCTCACGGCCCTCGAACCGGTAGATGCCGTCCTCGTAGAGCTCGGACATCGCCGGATCGAGGGCGACGGCGACGCGCTCGCGATGGCCGGCCCGCTCGGCCGCTTCGAGGATCACCTCGATGGCCTCCTCGCTCGACCCGAGGTCGGGGGCGAAGCCACCCTCGTCGCCGACGGCCGTTGCCAGGCCGCGCTCGTCGAGCAGTTTCTTCAGCGTGTGGAAGACCTCGATCGCGATCCTGAACGCCTCAGAGAAGTTCTCCGCGCCGCCGGGGACGATCATGAACTCCTGGAGGTCCAGCGAGTTCCGAGCGTGGGCACCGCCGTTGATGACGTTCAGCATCGGAACGGGGAGCACATGGGCCTGCTCGCCGCCGATCCAGCGGTAGAGCGGCACGCCTGCCTCCGCCGCAGCCGCCCTCGCAACCGCAAGCGAGACGCCGAGGAGCGCGTTCGCTCCGAGACGGCACTTGTTCTCCGTGCCGTCGAGCTTCACGAGCGCCGCGTCGATCGCCGCCTGGTCCGCCGGATCCAGTCCCCTGATCGCCTCTGCGATCTCGGTCCGCACGTTCTCCACCGCGCGCAGGACGCCCTTACCGAGGAAGGCGCCGGGATCGCCGTCCCGCAGCTCCACTGCCTCGAACCGGCCGGTGGACGCGCCGGACGGAACCGCGGCTCGTCCGCGCGCCCCGGACTCGAGCTCGACATCGACCTCCACCGTCGGGTTGCCGCGCGAATCGAAGACCTGGCGGGCGTGGACATCCGTGATCGAGCTCATCGGCCTCCCTCCTCCTTGGCCGCGTCGAAGTATCGATCCTTCTCGTCGAGCGTGAGCTCGCGAAACGCCCGGCCGTCCGCACCGGCGAGCTCCTCCGCGCGCTCGACCCGCTCGGCGAAGCGCTTGGACATCGCCCGCAGCGCGAGCTCGGGATCGACGTTGAGCCGTCGCGCGACGTTCACGGCAGCGAACAGGACGTCGCCGAGCTCCTCGAAAACGTGGGGATCCGGCTCGCGCTCGGGCGCCTGCTCGCCCGCGGCAGCAATCGCTTCCTTCAGCTCCCGAAGCTCGTCCTCCAGATCGGCCAGCGCGCCCGCTGTGTCCGGGTACTCGAACTCGATCGCCGCCGCCCGGCGCTGCAGCTTCCGAGCGTAGATGAGCGCCGGCAGCGCCTCCGGGATGTGGTGGAAGATGCCCTCCCGGCCCTCGTGCTCGGTCTTGATCCGCTCCCAGTTCTCACGGACTCGGCCGGCCGTTCGGGCCTCGACGTCGCCGAAGACGTGCGGATGCCGAAGGACGAGCTTGTCGTGCACCCGGCGCGCCACGGACTCGAGGTTCCCCGCGCCCTCCTCCTCGAGCAGCAGCGCCAGGAAGTACGTCTGGTAGAGCAGATCGCCGAGCTCGTCCTCGAGCTTCGCCGCATCGCCCGCAATCGCGGCGTCGGCGACCTCGTAGGCCTCCTCGACGGTGTGCGGCACGATCGTCCGCGCCGTCTGCTCGCGATCCCACGGGCAGTCGCGGCGAAGCCGCTCGGTCAGTCGCTGGAGTTCGAGAAGCGCGTCGGAGAGGTGTTCGGGCTCAGCCAGCGCTGGAGCTGTTCGAATTGGTCGGCTTGTAGCCGACCTGGTACGCCGTGTCGCCCTTCAGATCCTTGCGCATGTCGGCGACCCACTTCTCCATTTCCTTGTTCTTCTTGTCCTGAGCCAGCTGCTGCCGGATCGCTTCCTTGACCTGGTTGAAGGGCGTCGTCGTGCCCTTCTTCGTCTTCGAAAGCGCCTGGATGATGTGCCAGCCGTACTGCGTCTTGATCGGGATCGAGATCCCGCCCTTCGCGAGGCTGAACGCGACCTCTTCGAACTCGGGAACGAGCTGGCCGCGCGTCGCCGTCATCTTCCCGCCCTGGTTCTTCGAGGCAGGATCCTGTGAGTACTTCTTGGCGATCGCGTTCCAGTCGCCGCCGGCCTTGAGCTGGTTGTAGAGCCGTTTGGCGAGCGGCCGATCCTTGACGAGGACGTGGCGCACGACCCGCGTCTCCGGCGTCCCGTATTGCGCCTTGTTCTTCTCGTAGTAGTCCTTGACCGCCTTGTCGTCGACCTTCACGTCGGAGGTGACCTTCTTGTAGATGCCCTCCTGGATGAGGTTCGCACGGATGATGTCCCGAGCCTGCGCGTCGCTCAGTCCCTGCCCCTTGAGCTCGGCCTCGAACTTCTTGCGGTCGCCGCCGTGGCGCTCCTTGACGTACTCGTCGATCCGCTTGTCGACCGCCTCGTCGCTGACGTCGACGCCGAGCTCCTTCGCCTTGACCTCGAACTGGGCGCGCTGGACGAGGAGCGCGATCGCCTGGTCGCGGATCTGGATGTACTCGGGCGTGCCGACCTTCGGGAACGGCCGCTTCTGCGAGTCGAAGGTGCGCTTCGCGTACTTGACGAGGTCGTCGAACTCGGACTTCGTGATCGACTGGTCGCCGACGACGGCGACCGAATCGGGCGGCACGCTGGCCGAGTCGTTCGAGGTGCCGCACGCCGCCGCCAAGACGGCAAGGCCGAGGGCAAAAAGTCCTGCAAAAGCGCGTCGTCGCATAGAAAAAGCGCCGTCTAAGCCGCCTGGCGCGTTTCCAGGATAGCATCGACCAAACGGAGTGCTCCCGGCAGGTCTTCCTCGCGAAGCGAGACCTCTTTTCGGGCCGTGGTATAGACGGCCGTGTCGAGCATCCGCCGTAGCTCCCTCAACTCCCCCGAGCCGAGCACGAGCGGTCCGACGGTTGCCTTCCCCTGGCGGAAGACAAGATAGTCGGCGCCGAGCCGCGACAGCTTGATCCTGGCCTCCTGGATGCCGAAGAGATTCTCGACGGGCCCGGGAAGCGGGCCGAAGCGGTCGATCGTCGCCGCCTCGAGCTCGCGGAGCTCGTCTTCGGTCTCGACGAGCGCAAGGCGGCGGTGGAGATCGATTCGAAGTGCTTCCGAGTCGACGTAGGTGTTCGGGACGTACGCATCGACGCGCGCATCGACTCGGACCGGACGCGCCGCCGGCCGCCGCTCGCCCGAGAGCTCTGCGACCGCCTCTGCGAGCAGCTCGACGTAGAGCTCGAAACCGAGCGCAGCCACATGACCCGATTGCTCGGCGCCGAGGAGGTCGCCCGCGCCGCGGATGTCGAGATCGCGCATCGCGATCGCGAAGCCGGCGCCCAGCTCGGTGTGGTCTGCGAGCGTGGCCAGCCGGGCCCGGGCCTCGTGGGTGAGCTCAGAGGTGTCGGGATAGAAGAGATACGAGTGCGCGAGGAGGTCGGATCGGCCTACCCGCCCTCGAATCTGGTAGAGCTGCGCGAGGCCGAGCGCGTCGGCCCGCTCGACGATGAGCGTGTTCGCCTGCGGGATGTCGAGGCCCGACTCGATGATCGTGGTCGAGACGAGCACGTCTGCGTCGCCCCGCATGAACGCGAGCATCCGATCCTCGAGGTCCCGCTCCCGCATCTGCCCGTGGGCGACGAGGAACCGCAGGTCAGGGCGTAGCTCTTGTAGCCAGGCAGCACGCTCGTCGATCGTTTCGACCCTGTTGTGCAGGTAGAAGGATTGACCACCTCTATTCGTCTCGCGCGACAGCGCCAGACGAACAATTTCCTCGTCGAACTCCCCGACGTAGGTGCGAATCGGCCGTCGGCCCTCCGGCGGCGTCTCGATGACCGAGATGTCACGCAGGCCCGATAGCGACATGTGCAGGGTGCGCGGGATCGGCGTCGCCGTCAGCGCCAGCACGTCGACTTCGAGGCGCAGCTGCCTGAGGAGCTCCTTCTGCGCGACGCCGAAGCGCTGCTCCTCGTCGACGATCACGAGTCCCAGGTTCTTGGGGATCACATCCCGCGAGAGCACCCTGTGCGTCCCGATCAGGACGTCGACCTGGCCGGCCGCGAAGTCCGCGAGCACCTCCTTCGTCTCCTTCGGCGTGCGAAAGCGCGAGAGCATCTCGACGCGCAGCGGGAAGTCGCGATAGCGCTCGCGGAAGGTGTTCCAGTGCTGCTGCGCGAGCACCGTGGTGGGCACGAGCATGAGCGTCTGCCGACCGTTGAGCGCGACGGCGAACGCCGCGCGGACGGCGACCTCCGTCTTCCCGAAGCCGACGTCGCCGCAGACGAGGCGATCCATGGGCCGCGGCGCCTCGAGATCCTCCTTCACCGCCTCGATCGCCGCGCGCTGGTCGTCGGTCTCACGGTACGGAAAGCTCGTCTCCAGCTGGTCGAGGTACTCGTGGCGGAGGTCGTACGCGACCCCTTCTGCCTGCTGGCGCTGCGCGTACAGGCGCAGGAGCTCGCCGGCGAGCTCGCGGATGCCCTCGCGCGCCCGGCTCTTGAGCAGCTGCCAGGCCTTGCCCCCGAGCTTGGAGAGCGCCGGCGCCCCGTTCAGCCCGACGTAGCGCGAGACCTTTCCCAGCTGCTCATGCGGGACGTAGAGGCGGTCGTCGCCTCGGAACGCCAGCAGGAGATAGTCGCGCGTGACGCCTGCCACCTCCCGTGTCTCGAAGCCCAGGAGCCTCCCGACACCGTGATCCTCGTGGACGACGTGGTCGCCGGTGCGCAGGTCGGCGAAGGACTGGAGCGCACGCCCGACGCGGTGGTCGGTGCGGCGCGGCTTGCGGCGGAAGACCTGCGTGTCCGGGAGCAGAGCTATGCCGAGGTCGCGCCAGACGAAGCCGCGGCGCGCAGGCGACACGGCGTAGAGCAGCTCCGCATCCCTCGGGAGCTTGTCCTCGGAGTCGAACAACCGCGCCTCGACGCGGCGGAGCAGGTTCTGGTTGCGGAGGGCTTCCCCCTGGTGCGCGAAGGCGACGACGACGCGCAGCCCCGCGCGGACGAGGGCGCCGAGCTCGTTCTCCGCCTCGGCGAGGCCACGAGCGGCGATCGCGGGGCGCTGCGCCTCGAACGAGAACGGCTGGCCGCTCGGGAACGGGTCGAGCTCGGCGGCGCCCTCGAGCGGCTGCGGCTCGAGCTCCTCCTCGTCCCAGAGCTCGCGGACGGAGTCCGGCTGCCAGACGAAGTCCGGGGCCCGATCGAGCGGCGGCACGAGGTCGTCCGGGATCGAGACCTCGCCCTCTTCCTGGAGCGTCGGCTCGAGGAGGTCAGGACGGCGCTCGGTAGCCGGGTAGATCACTGCGTCCTCGACGAGATGGAGCGTGCGTTGCGTGAAGGGCGAGAACACGCGGATCGACTCGATCTCGTCGCCGAAGAGCTCGATCCTCAGCGGCTCGCGGCCGGTGGTCGGGAAGACGTCCACGATCCCACCGCGCACCGCAAACTGCCCGCGCTCCTCGGCGCGCTCGACTCGCTCGTAGCCGGCGAGCGCAAGCCGCTCGGTCAGATCTTCGGCGTCATCCGGGAGCCGGATGGGGTCCGGCCGCTCGGTTGCCGGCGGCATGCCTTCGGCGAGAGCCGCAGCGGAGGCGGCGACGAGCCCGCCGGCAGCGAGGACGTTGAGGGCTCGCGCCCGCTCGCCGACGAGGTGCGGTGCCGGATCGAGCCCGGAGCCCCAGCGAACGCCGCGGCTCGGATGGAGCGCGACCCGCTCGGGGCCGAGGAACCAGCCGGCGGCTTCGGCGATGTCTCGCGCGTCGGCGTCCTCGGGCAGGAGCACGACCAGCCCTTGCTCGAGCTCGTCGTGGAGCGCAGCGAGGACGAGGGGCAGCGCCGGCTCGGAGACGCGGGCTCGCGGTCCACGGCGCTCCGCGGTCTCGACGGCGAGGCCCTGACGGGTCTCGCGGAGCTCCTCCAGGAACGCCTGAAAGCGGTCGCTCTCGGCGAGCTCGCGCACGAGTGTGTGTAGTACCGGTCGGTCCATGACGAAAGCCGGAACGGTCAAGTTCCGGGCCCGTTCATGGTACGCGCGCGGGCCAATCCGAAGATGTGCGCACGGGGTTCAATCCCAACGCATGCGCGCGGCCCCATCCCAAACCCCCACCCACCCCGGGGCATCGCCCAGGCTATCGGGCAAAGCCGCGCGTCTTCGAGCCAAACGTGGGCCGAATCACGCCATCCGCCCTAGGCGCGATGGAGGCTCGACCTTCGGCGTCGCACCCCGCCTAATTGAAACGGCGCTGGGCTTCCTCGAGACCCTCGGCGGCGATCGTCTCCACCGCGTCCGCCGCCCGCGCCACAAGTGCGTCGACGTCCGTCTCCGGATCGAACTTCGAGAGCACGTAGTCGGAGACGCTGCGCTGGTCGCCACGTCCGGGACGGCCGACGCCGATTCGCAGTCGCAGGAAGTCGTTCGATCCCAACGCCTGCGCGATCGAGCGCAGGCCGTTGTGGCCGGCCAACCCGCCGCCCAGCCGCGCCTGCAAGCGCCCTGGCTCCAGGTCGACGTCGTCGTGGACGACGAGCAAGGCACCCGGCTCGACCTTGAAGAAGCGGGCCGCGGCCGCGATCGAGCGGCCCGACTCGTTCATGTACGTCTCCGGCTTCAGCAGCGCGATCTTCGCGTCGCCCAGCATGATCTCGGCGAGCTTTCCGGAGAACTTCGAGCGGAACGAGCCGTCGTGCCGGCGCGCCAGCTCCTCGAGGACCGCCCAGCCCGCGTTGTGCCGGGTGCGCTCGTACTCCCGCCCCGGGTTCCCAAGACCGGCGACGAGCAGGTCGAGCGTCGAGGCCCGTTCGCCCCGACGCAGAAAACGCACGCGTTACTCCTCGGAGGTTTCGGCCGAGGCTTCGGCCTCGCCCTCGGCGGGTGCCTCGCCCTCGGCACCCTCCGGCGCTTCCTCGCCCTCGGCGAGCTCTTCGCCCTCCTCGAGCTCCTCTTCCTCTTCGGGCTCGGGCTCGACGATCTGCGTTGGGACGGTCACCGTGGCGATGACCGTCTCCTCGGGGTCATCGAGGTAGGTGACCCCTTCCTGGAGTGCGATGTCGGCCAGCCGGAGCGTGTCGCCCATCTGCAGCGGACTGACATCGACCTCGATCCGCTCCGGGACCTCGAGCGGCAGAGCCTCGACGTTGATCTCACGCGTGACCTGTGAAAGCACGCCGCCCTCGATGGAGCCGGCCGCTTCGCCGACGAGCTCGATCACGACCTGTGCCTGGATCGGCTGGTCGAGCCGCACTTCCTGGAGATCGATGTGGGCCAGGCGTCCGGTGATGACGTCTTGCTGGTAGTCCTTCAGGATCGAGGGATGCGACGTCTTCTGACCTTCGATGACGACGTCGAGGATCGCGTGCAGGCCCGCGGTGCCGGTGAGCGCCTTGCGCAGGTCACGCTCGGCGATGCAGAAGGCATGGGGGTTCTTCCCGCGTCCGTAGAGGACGCCGGGGATCAGCCCGTTGCGACGCAGGCGCCGCGCATCGGCAGAGCCGCGCGACTCGCGTTCCTGAACCTCGATCTTGACTCGTTCGCCTGCCACGGCGCGGCAGTGTAGCTATGGACAGGGCCTGCTGAGCTCGCGCAGGGCCTCGCAGAGCCCGCGCTCGATCCGGTCGAACCACCAGTCGAGGGAGGCCGGGTGCGGCTTTCCGGTGAGGGCGTCGGCCGCCGCCGACAGCGCTCCCGGTTCGTCGAACGGTCCCTGGAGGCGGACAACCGTCGAGGGGCTCGTCGGAATGGCGATCACGACCGCTCCGATCGGCTCGTCGGCATGCTCGAGCGTGCGGAGAATCTCGTTGCCCGGAGCGTGCGGCAGCGCGAGGGCTCGCCGAACATCCGGAAGCGCCGCGAGAAAGACGGGGTCGTACGGAAGGAGCAGGTCGTGTCGGCCCGCGTGGATCGACCTGAACTCGCCCACCGGGCTCGTTCCCAGCTCGAAGTCACGCGGGTCGCGGAGCGCGCTCGCCGGAGCAACGACGGCAATCGCGGCCACGAGCACCAGGCAGGCCGCACCAAGTGGCGCAGAAAGCCTTCGGGTCAACGTCGTCACGCCGACGCCGATCGCCGCAGCCCACAGAGGAAGCCCATAGAAGAGATGTCTCGGCGACAGGTCCGGGGCGCTCCCGGTGCGGACGAGCGTGAAGAGCAGCGGAGGAATCGCGGTCGAGACGGCCAGCGCCGCGACCGCCGGCGCTCGCCGGAGCAGAACCGCGAGACCCACGAGCGCGAGCGTCGTGAAGAACACGAGCGCAGCACCGTCGCCGCCGGCAAACGCCGAGACGGCGGCCACCAGCTGGCCCCACGCCTCGCCGGGCGAGGCCAACGACTGCTCACCGCCGGCCCCGATGGATGCCCGATCGGCCAGCCGGAGATCGCCGTAGAGGAGCGGCAGGGCGGCGACGACCGCGACCACCACCGGCACGGCCGAGGACAGCGGCCTTCCGCGCCAGATCACCGCCGCGACGACGAGAGCGACCAGCGCCGGGATCGCTCCGTACGGATGAACGGCGGGGAGCAGCCATCCAGCGGCGGCCGCCAGGGCCACGGCACTTGTCGTCCGCACCTCCAGAGCCCGAACGAAGAAGTCGGCGAAGAGGGCGGCGACGAAGACGAGCAGCGCGTACATCCGGCCGAAGCTCCCGTAGACGGCCAGCGCGGTCGAGGAAGCGGCCACTACCGCAGCCACGACCCCGGCGCCGAGACCACCGAGCCGCCGCCCGAGGTCGAAGCAGAGCGGAACGGCCGCGAGCGCGAAAAGCACCGAGAGCCACCGAAGCGCGCTCGAACTCGCATCCACGGAGAACACGAAGTGCGTGAGCACGAAGTGGAGCGGCGCACCGCCGCGGTCGAGAAGGACGGTGTCGAGGACCTCGGTCAGTGGACGCATCGAGATCAGCGCCGTGATCGCCTCGTCCTCGTAGAGCGCCTTTCCGTTGATGTCGGGCGCGAGCTGATAGAGCAGGAAGCCGGTTGCTGCGGCAAGCGAGGCGGCCGCGAGAAGCCGCGTCCTTGCCCGCAGGAGCACGTTTTTGGACCGCCGATCCTCCGTTTGGTGGATGGGTTGCATCGAGGTCGGAGCAGATGCTTTTGCCATGCGCCTGAGGATGGTCGCACCGCTCATGGTCGGATTGGTGATCTTCGTCGGTTCAGCAGGCGCCGCACGCCCGCCGGCGCCTCGTTGGGCGCACCGTCTCCCAGCATGGCAAGCCGCTAGAGCGGACCTTCGACTGGTATGCCCAGGACAAGCACGGCAACGTCTGGTACATGGGCGAGGACTCCCTTGAGCTGCAGCACGGCCGTTTCGTCCGCGCCGACGACTCGTGGCAGTCAGGTGTGGGAGGCGCCAAACCGGGGATCATCATGCGCGGCGACCCCGAGCGCGGCGATGTCTACCGCCAGGAGTACTACCCACCGGGCGGCGCCCTCGACCAGGCCCGCGTGCTGGGCCGCAGTGCGACGGTGAAGGTCCCGTACGGGTCGTTCAAGCGGTCGCTGCTCACGGTCGAGTGGAGCCCGGTCGAGCCGCAGCTGGAGCAGAAGTCCTACGTCGCTGGAATCGGCGAGGTCGCAGAACACGTGATCCAGGGCGGCCACGAGCGCTTCCAGCTCGTCAGCGTGAGGCGCGGCGTCCGCGTGGGACAAGCCTAGTTGCGGGATCTATTTCCTGTGGGCATAGTGTTCGAATGTCTCGCAAGCGCTACACGATTCAAGTCGACCAGCGTGGGCGTTTTGTGCTGCCCGCCGACGTGCGGCGGTTCCTCGACGCGCAGGGTGGTGGCCTCGTCGTACTTGATGTCGAGGACGACGGAGACGAGACGGTGATTCAGCTCCGGAAGGCCGCTGATCTCGCCAGGTCGGGACGCGGTGTGCTCCGTGATCTTGCGCCGGACATCGACCTCGCAGCCGAACTCATCGAGGATCGCCGCATTGAGGCTGAGCGTGAGGCCGCGGACGAGCTCACCACGTATTGAGTACGTCAGTCCTTGACGCTTCCAGCCTCCTCGCGTACCTCCAAGACGAGGCAGGAGCCTCCGCTGTGGAGGACGCTGTCGCCCATGGGGCAAGCATTAGCGCCGCAAACCTTGCAGAGGCTCTCTCAAAGCTCGCCGAACGGGGAGCAGACCCGAGTGAAGTGCTTACCGGGCTCCAGAGCCGGGGTGTGGTCGGCGGCCTCCTTGGCGTTCAACCACTGACGATCGACGATGCACTCGCAATCGCTGAGTTGCGACCGGCGACAAAGGAGCATGGATTGAGCCTTGGCGATCGGGCATGTCTAGCCCTCGGCCTACGACTCGGGCTTCCGGTCGTGACCGCTGACCGCGCGTGGGTCGCGCTCGAAAGCGTCATCGACGGAGTCCAGATCCAGTCAGTTCGCTAGAAGAGCTGGTTCTCGCCCTGGAAGATGGCCGACACGGATGCGTCGGCGAACACGTTCATGATCGTTTCGGCCAGCAGGCCGGAGACGGTCAGCACCGTGAGATTCGGCGGTCGACGCGTGGGGTCCAGCGGGATCGTGTCCGTGACGATCAGCTCGTCGATCTCCTTCGCGTCGCGGAAGCGCTCGAGCGAGTCCTTGGCGAAGATCCCGTGCGTCGCGCACACGTAGACCTTTGTGGCGCCCGCCTCGCGCAGTGCCCGCGCTCCGGCCAGCAGCGTGCCGCCGGTCATGATCACGTCGTCCCCGACGATGGCCACCTTGCCGTCGACGTGGCCGGTCACCTCGGTCACCGCGGCCTCGTCGTGGGCGGGCCGCGTCTTGTGCATGATCGCGAAGTCGGCTCCGAGGATCTCCGCGAACTTGACGGCCATCTTCGCGCGACCGGCGTCGGGCGCGACCGAGACGACACCGTCGCCGGAGAGACCCTGGTCGCGCAGGTGTTGAGCGAAGAGCGGCAGGGCGACCATGTGGTCGACGGGAATCGAGAAGAAGCCCTGGATCTGACCGGCATGGAGATCCATCGTCAGGACGCGGTCGACGCCGGCCGTCTGAAGCGTGTCGGCCACGAGCCTCGCCGTGATCGGCTCCCGCGGGCGCGCCTTGCGGTCCTGACGCGCGTACGGGTACCACGGGATTACGGCCGTGATCCGCTTCGCGGAAGCGAGCTTCGCCGCCTGGATCATGATCAGCAGCTCCATGAGGTTCCGGTCGACGGGCTCGCAGCCGGTCTGCACGAGGAAGACGTCGGCGCCGCGAATCGATTCCTCGAAGCGGCAGTAGGTCTCGCCGTTGGCGAAAGAACCGAGGGTGATCTCGCCGAGCTCGACCCCGAGCCGCTCGCCGATCTTCTGGGCCAGCTCGGGATGTGAGCGGCCCGAGAAGAGCATCAGCCGCTTCAGCGGCCCACGCTCGATCCAGTGCTCGGGCTTGGCTCGGACCTCGGGCGTCACGCCCGGCACGGTCTCGAGGCCCGGCAGCGATGCGACCTCAGTCGCCGTCGTCGTCTCCACTGTCTCCACCGGCGGCGTAGCCCTCCTTGTTCTCCTGTCTGGCCCTGGCGACGGCGAGCGCGCCCGGTGGGACGTCTCTCGTGATGACCGACCCGGCCGCAATCCAAGCGCCCTCGCCAATCTCGACCGGAGCAACGAACGCATTCTGGACACCGGTCCTGACGTTCTCGCCGATCGTCGTCTGGCTCTTGGGCTTTCCCGGCTCATGCGGATAGTTCACGGTGATGTTGCCCGCGGCGATGTTGGTCCGCGCGCCTATGTCGGCGTCGCCGATGTAGGAGAGGTGGGGAATCTTCGTCCCCTCTCCCACGCGCGAGTTCTTGATCTCCACGAACGTGCCCGCCTTCGCGCCCGCCTCGAGAACCGTTCCGGGCCGAAGGTAACAGAAGGGCCCGACGAGCACACGTGGGCCGATCTCGGCATCCACGGCGACCACGTGCGGGCCCACCTCGGCCCCTGCGCCGACTCGCGTCGTCCCGCGCAGGACGGTGAACGGATGAATGGTCGAGTCGGGCTCGAGCTCGACGGCCGGCTCGATCCATGTCGACGGAGGATCGACGATCGTGACGCCGGCGAGCATGTGTTCCTCGTTGATGCGGTCACGCAGCGCTGCCGCCGCCTCCGCCATCTCCACGCGTGTGTTCACTCCCTCAGCCTCCTCGGAATCGCCTTCGTGCGCCGCGACCAGCTCGCCCTGATCGACGAGCAGTCGCACGGCATCGGTCAGATAAAGCTCGCCCTGAGCATTCGCCGGATCGATCCGCTCCAGCGCGGGCCACAGCTTGGAGGCGGCGAAGACGTAGATCGACGAATTGACCTCGTCGATCGCGCGCTGCTCCGGCGTCGCGTCGGCCGCCTCCACGATCGCCCGGAGCGATCCGTCCTCGCCGCGGACGATGCGCCCGTAGCTCGCCGGATCGTCCCGCTTGAAGGTCAAGACCGTCGCAGCCGCGCCGGACTCGCGGTGCGCAGCGAGAAGCCGCTCGAGCGACTCGGGGCGAAGCAGCGGGGAGTCGCCGGCGAGGACGAGCAGATCCCCCTCCTGTCCATCGAGCGACCCGCGGGCCGACGCGAGCGCGTCGCCGGTTCCTCGCGGCTCGGCTTGCACCGCCACCTCGACGCCGTCGAACGCATCGGCGTAATCGGGCCCGGTCACGACGACGAGCGGATCCGGATCGAGTGACCGCGCGGCGTCCAGCACCCAGTCGACCAGACGGCGGCCCAGGAGCGGATGGAGATGCTTCGGCGTCTCGGAACGCATGCGGGTTCCAAGTCCGCCAGCGAGGACGACGGCTGCGAGTCCGGATCTCTTCACGGGCTTTAGATGGCTGGGGCGCCAGGATTCGAACCTGGGATCACGGGACCAAAACCCGTTGCCTTACCGCTTGGCTACGCCCCAAAGCTGGAAAGGTGCCGACCACAGCAAAGTCTAGCGGCGGTCGCCGAAGAGAACCACGAGCGCGACGACGGCCAGGAAGCCCACGGCGATCAGCGCCAGCGTTCCGACGAGCACGACCAGGATCGGAACCAGCGCGACGAGCGCCTGCGAGACCGCGGCGATCCAGACCACGTCGCGTGAGAACTGCGAGCGGAGCCGTGGCTCGAGCACGAAGTAGCCGACGATCACCAGCACGGCCACGAGCAGCGCGCCCCACCGGTTGACCACGCCGAAGACGAGCAGGATCGCTTCGACGATCGCGATCCACACCGCGATTCGGGTCCGGTACCGGCGCAGCCAGCGATCGGACCGCGTCGTCCCGTGTTCGAGAACCGGATGCTCGAGCATCGCCGATTGAAGCTACCAGGCAGGTGCCGCGATCCAGCTCGGTCCCCGGCCGGCAAGTGCCGCGTGGGCGGCCAGTGCCTCGTCCTGCTCCGCGAAGAGGCCGTAAACGGCGGGGCCGGCGCCCGACACGTCGGCTCTGAAGGCGCCGTGGGCGCGAAACTCGTCGGCGAGCGGCGACGAGGCGAGATCGTTGGCCGGCAGCGCGCCGAGGTCGCCGAGCGCGAGTGCGCGGAGGAGCGCGGCTCGGCGCTCGGGGAAGCCTTCCTCGCCGGTGAACGCGTCGTACACGGCCTTGGTGGATTGCTTG
>DASSCT010000200.1:0-14739 GCA_035697545.1 Gaiellaceae bacterium
GCAAAGAACCTTCCGGGGCCAGGCCCCCGGCCATGGCCCGAAGGGGCGACGAGGCCGCATGGCCAGCACTCTTGCGCTCATTCGCCGCCGTGGCCGGTCGCCCGCGATCGACCGGACTGGCCGTGTCTCGGGGCCAGGCCCGTAGACACGGCTGCGAAGGACAGGCCTCGCACCGCTAGGTCGCGGCGAGCGCCAGCGGCGTCAGGGTCGCCGGGCGTGGCAGTCGCGGCCCGGCACATACGACGTCCAGCGCTGGACACCCTGCGCACACCTGCTCGCTGGGCGTCGGCCGGAAGTCGCCTGCCCGCACGCGCGCGATCGCCTCGGACAGTTCGGCTTCGAGCACAGCCAGCTCGCTACGCCGGAAGGTCGTCGAGACTACGGCGTCCGGCCGCTCCAGGAACTGGTAGACGACCTCGACCTCGTCTGCCCCCGCCCGGAAACAGGCGAGCGCGTAGACCAGGCGCTGGGTGCGGTACTCATGCTCGACGATCTCCTCCAGCGTCAGCTCCTCGAGGGTGTTCGTCTTGTAGTCGAGCACCAGAGCACGGCCGTCTTGACGGTGCAGGACGTCGAGCCGCCCGTGCAGGAGCACCCCGTCGTGCTCGAACGCGAACGACCGCTCGACGCTCGTGCCTGGCAGCGCCGCGATGCGTTGCGCGACCTCCGACTCGCAGTACGTGTTCAGGAACCCCGCGATGCGCTCGAGCTCCTCGTCGCTGACACTTGGGTACCAGCCGCGCACCTGCTCGAGATCAGGCACCGTGGGAGCCGCGAGATCGATCTGTTCCAACAGCCGGTGGACGGCGTCGCCGACCTCCGTCGCAGCGAGGCCGGTCTGACCGGGGACGCGGCCGCTCGCATCGGCCGGCCGGAGCCCGACCACGCGCTCTGCGTAGTAGCGGTACGAGCAACGGTTGAAGAGCGAGAGCGATGTGTACGAGAGGGACCTCAGCGTGTGGAGCGGCGGCGTCGGCACGGGCCCAAGCTCGGGGAGCTTCGGCGCGGGCGGCGGGAGCTCGCCGCCGCCGTTCGCCGCGAAGAGCTCGAGCTGGCCGTCCTCTGCCGCTTCAACCGGCTCCGGCTCGTCCGCGGGCTCCTCCGGCCAGAAGCGATCCACACGGATCAATAGGTGCGCGTCGTCGCGATCGAGCTCGACCGGATCGCGCCCCGCCCCCGCGATCTCCTTGTCCGCATCGAGCCGGCCGAGCACCCAGCCGAGCGGCGTCGCCGCGTCGGCGGTGCTCTCCGGGTCGATCGCGCCGGAAACGATGAGCCGGTCGATCGCCCGCGTCATCGCGACGTAGTAGAGGCGGAGACGCTCGGCGCGGTCCTCGGCCTCCCGCGCCTTGCGCACTTGCTCGTAGTCGAACGCACCGCGGCGCCGGCTCGTGATCGGGTCGACGACCCGGAAACCGAAGCGCCCGTCTGAGAGGGCGAGCAGCTCGTCAGCTGCCGCAGCAGGCCGATCCCGCCCGGCATCGGCGACGATCACGACCCTGAACTCGAGCCCTTTGGCGGAGTGGATCGTCAGGAGCCTGACGGCGTCGGCACCTTCCTCCTCAGCGACCGCTTCGAGCTGCTTGGCGCCGACGGCCTCCTGGTCGCGCATGAACCGGAGGAACCCCTCGATGTCACGGCCCCGCAGCTCCTCGTAGGCGCGCGCGAGCCGCGCCAGCTTGCGGATGTTCGCGTAGCGCCGCCGACCGTCCCACTGGGCGAGAACGGCAAGGTCGTAGTCGTGCTCGACGAGGATCTGCTCGCACAGTCGCTCGAGCGAGATCCGGGTCGAGGATTCCACGAGCCGCCCGTACCGCTGCTTGAACGCGAGCAGCAGTCGTTCGTCCTGCTCGCCGACACCCTCGGGGAGCGAGCGTTCCAGCCCGGCGTAGAGCGGCCGCCGACCGGCTGCTCGCCGCAGCAGCGCGAGCGCATCGTTGGAGACGCCGACGAACGGTGAGGCGAGGACGCTCAGGAGCGCCTGGTCGTCGTAGCGGTTCTGGAGCAGTCGCAGGTACGCGAGCAGGTCGACGACCTGTTGCTGGCCGAAATAGCCACGTCCTGTTGCTCGGTAGGTCGGGATGTCCTGACGCCGGAGCTCCTGCTCGTACCACTCGGCATCCGTGCCGGCCGCGAACAGGAGGACGATGTCACCCGCAGTCGCGTCGCCGGCGTCGATCAGCTCCCGCACCCGCCGCGCAATGCTCCGCGCCTCGGCGCGGCGCCAATGCGTCCCGGTGCCGGCGAAGCTGGACTTGTCGGTGACGAGCAGCTCCACGGGATGGCCAAAGACGGGATCGGGGAAGTCGCCGGACGCCGTCAGCGGCTGGAAGTCGTCTCCGAAATCGCCGTGGAACAGGTGGTTGACGGCGGCAAGCACCTCGGGGCGCGAGCGGTAGTTGCGGACGAGCGCCCGCCCGCCCCCTTCCGCCTCACGTCGCTCGCGGAAGACCTGCACGTCCGCATGCCGGAAGCCGTAGATCGATTGGAACTCGTCCCCGACGAAGAAGAGATCCCGCTCACCCGGCGCGTCAGCGAGGAGGTCGATCAGCTCCGACTGCAGCCGGTTCGTGTCCTGGAACTCGTCCACCATGATCGCCCGAAGCCGGAGCGCCTCGCGGTCGCGGATCTCGGGATGATCACGGAGCAGCGTCCGCGCCACGAGCTGCAAATCCTCGAAATCGAGCGCCGACTCGCGGCGCTTCGCGGCCGCATAAGCCTCAGCAAACGCGTCGAGCAACTGCTGGACCAAATCGCGATCGCGCACCGCGAGCTCGTCGAGCGCCGCCTGCTCGACAGCAAGCCGCGCCTCCTCGACGCCGGCCGCGCGCTCCCCCTTTGCCCGGTGCGAGCTGAGGTCGAGCAGGTCGTCGGGGCGGGGGTCGCCCGCGAGGGCGTCCAGGAGCGCTCCGGCGCTCGCACGTTGGAGCTCCGTCGCCGAGGCATCCTCCACCACACAGCGGGCGGCGTGGCGCAGCTCCTCCAGACGCTCGCCCAGCGCAGGCTGCTCTCCGAGCTCGAGGACGAGCTCGCGCCCCGCGGAACGAAGCGTCTCGTAGATTCCCGTGATCATCCGGCGCAGTCCACGGGCCCCGTAGGTGGTGAGGAGGCGGACGCGGTCCGAATCGCCGTCGGCGCAGAACGATTCCAGCGCCTCGTCGAACGCCTCGCCCGAGAGCACGGCGGCCTGTGACTCGTCCAGCTCCCGAAAGCGCGGATCCAGCCCCGCCTGGAAGGGATATGTCTTCAGCAGCCGGTTACAGAAGCCGTGGATGGTCGAGATCCAGGCACCGTCGAGCTCACGCGCAAGGTCGGCACGGCCACGGCGCCGCAGCTCGGCGCGGATGCGCGTTCGCAACTCCCCGGCCGCCCGCTTGGTGTAGGTGATCACCAGGATCGAGTCGACATCGACTCCGTGATCGCAGACCGCGCGCACGAAGCGCTCGACCAGCACGGCCGTCTTGCCGGTCCCGGCTCCCGCCGAGACGAACACCCGACCCTTCGCTTCGACCGCTTCGCGTTGCTCCGGATTTGGCGTCCAGTTCATACTGAAATCCCCCGAGTTCCAGCGCGTCGACCGGTCATTTCACGGCCCCACGGGCAAAGCCCGTACGGCCTGATGGAGACATCGCAAGCGACGTCTCTTCATGCCCGCTCCACGCGGCAGATCGGCCAGAGGTCGCACCAGGTCGGGCACTCGCCGCCCTTCGGGTTGTGCCGCACGTTCCCGGCGCGGACGTGCCCGGCGAGCTCGCGGGCCGTCTTCCGAGCGTTCTCCACCTGCGCCCAGAAGGCCTCGTCGTCCAGGTAGTCGTTCCGCGAGTAGCCGGCGACGTCCTCCTTTGCGTCCGCGCGCAGGAGGCCGCGCGGCCTGCGCCCGCCGGCCAGCGGCCGGTAAAGGCCGCCCAGCGGCTCGATCCCGACGAGGTCGCGGAGCACGAGCATGTAGAGCGGGATCTGGAGGCGGAGCTCCTTCTCCATCTCCCGGGCGGACGGCGCGTGCTTGCCGGCCTTGTAATCCTGGACGATCCCGCGCGCGCTCAACGGCTCGACGTCGATCCGGTCGATCTTCCCCGAGAGGATGAGATCCTCGCCGAGCTCGAGCCCGCGCTGGAGCTCCGGCGCCGAGCGCTCGCTCCCGAACGCGACCTCGAACTGACGCGGCTCGAGCGGCGAGTCGGTGGCCGCCTCGGCACGCACGAGGCGCTCCAGGTCGCGCGACAGCGTCTGCTCCAGCTCCCGGCGCTGCAGCTCGGTCATCTCCAGGCGAATGCCGCTCAACGCCTGCTCGAGGCACTCGCCCATGAAACGGACGGCGTCCTCGACCTGCTCGGGCCGGATCCGGTCGCTCCCGAGCACCCTCGGGAAGCCCGTGAAGAACTTGAAGAGGGCGCTGTGGGCAATCGAGCCGCGGAGCCTTGGGTCGACCTCCGGATCGATCGTCCTGGGATCCAGCACCCGATCGATGAACCACGCGGACGAGCAGTCGGCGAAGCGCTCGAGCTCGGTCACGTTGAAGACCTTCCGACCCTTGAGTTGCTCGAGGACAGCCGGGTGGGTTAGCCGTGTGGGCCGCTGCAGCGCGCCGTGCGCGCGATCCAACTTCCGCTTCCAGCCGTTCGCCCGCGCCAAGGCCTCGGCCTCGTCACGACGGTTCGGATCAGCGGAGAGGATCGCGAGCGCCCGCAGCCGCTCCCGCTCGCTCGGAGCCGACTCCAGTCGCCAGGTCAGCGAGGAGAGCGGGCGGCGGGTCGTCCAGCGGGCAACGTCGTCGGCCGCGAAGAGCCCCGCGACCTCTTCCCAGAACGGGCTGGCCTCACGCGGGCTGCCCTCGTCGGACGCGGCCTCCCTGACGAGGTGGAGGCGCTCCGTGGGCCGAGTGCAGGCTGTGTAGAAGAGGTAACGGTCGCGGGTGACCGCATCCGCGCGGCGCAGCCGGGGGCCGAGACGGCGACGCTCGTTCTCGTCCAGAAACGGCGTCGCGGGTGAGCGGCGAGGGAGACCGCCTTCCTCCAGGCCGAGGATGAACATGTGCTTGAACCGGCGGGTCCGAGCGCGCATGAGATCGAGTACGGGAATGCGGCCCGCGTCGGTCGTGGACGGCTGGCGCACCGTCGCTCGATCCAGCGCAGCGATGACGTCCTCCCGCGACACCGGTTCGGCGATCTTCTCCCAGCCTCCGAGATCCTTCAGGAGGCGGCGGCAACTCTCGTAGGCGCGGAGGTCGCCCCGCGAATGCTCGTCCGCCGGAGGCTGCTCGACGCCGTGGGCGGCGCGAAGCATCGACACCGATAGCTCGCGGACAGCTTCGAGCGGCGAACTTGCCGCTCTGACGGCGTCAAGCGTGGGCAAGCGGGCCTCGCGAAGCGCCTCGAGCTCCTCCTCCACGCGTCCCGGCGCAGAGATCGCTCGGCCGCGGAGCCGGCCCTCGACGAAGTCGACGCTGTGGCGCCTGAGGCCCGAGTACGGCGAGCGGAGATAGCGGAAGAGCTCGCCGCGCTCGACGCCGGTCCAGGCAAAGCGCAAGAGCGCGAGGAGGGCCTGGCCGTACGCCGTCTGACCGAACCGGAGCGGCGCGTCGACGGCATACGGGATCCCGAGCGTTCCGAACGCGGTCTCCACGGGGCCGCGCCAGCGCTCGAGTGACGGGACGACGACGCCGATCTCGGCAGGTGCCGTTCCCGCGCGGAGCAACTCGAGCACCGTCTCGCCGACGAGCTCCAGCGTGCCGCGCGAGCCGGCGCCCTCGAAGAAGCGGATCGCTCCCTCCAGTGCGGGCGCCTCCTCCGTCGGCCCGCCGAAGAGCGCGCGTTCGAGGTGCGCAAGCGCAGGGTGCGCGACCTCGTCGTAGCGTGGCGCGAGCTCCTCGACCGCCCCTGCCAACTTCTGCAGCTCCTGCGAGGTGTCACCGAGCCACTCGAACGCCGGACGGCCCGGCTCGTAGGGAAGCGAGACGGTGACCTGCGTGCGCCCCGCGAGTGTCTCCAGGAGCGCCCACTCCGCTGCGGTGAGATCCTCGAAGCCGTACGCGAAGACGGGCTGTCCTTGCCAGGACCCCAGGTCGCGTGCAAGCCGCTCGGCCGCCGCGGCGCGCAGCAGCTGCCGGTCCCAGAGCCGCAAGCTGTCCAGCTCCTCGCGGTAGGACGTATAGAGAGCTGCGAGCGGACCTCGAAGGTCGTCGGCTGAGACCAGTCCCGCTTCAACCTCGGCGATCGCGTCGCGAAGCGCGTCGGCGAACCCGGACGAGCGGGCCGAGCTCCCGAGCCCGTTGAGGGGCGTGCGCGCAACGGCCCTCCGGAGGACGAGCGCCTGCTGAGCCTCGGTCGCGACCGGCCGCCGGTCGGGATGTGCTTCGGCGACGTACTGGAAGAGGTCCGGAAAGGTCCCGATCCAGCCTCCGAGCAGCGCCGGGCTTCGCGCCAGCAGCTCGCGTTCCGCCCATTCGACGTCCGGCCGGTTCGGCACGATGAGAATCGCATCCTGGTCGAGCGCGGCCAGGTACCGATCGAGCAAACGCTCGACTTTGCCGGCATTCGCCGGCCCGACGAGGAGCGTCAGGGCCATCGGCCTATCGTAGACCTGGCCTCTGACGGTTCCGGATCAGGCCTTGCGCTGCGCGCTAAGCAAGACCTGAGTGGTTCTTACGCCGCTGCGGCCCGCGGCCGGCGCCCTCTGCGGGCCACCGCGCGACCTGGAGTGGTGCCCGCACAGTCGTCGCAGAGATCCGCCTGCTTGGCGCCCCTGCGGGCATCCGTATAGGTCAGGCGCATCGTCGCGCCCTTTCCTTCTCCGACTTCCTTTCCGCAGCTGTCGCAAACGAGAACAGTCTTTCGAGCCAAGTTTGACCCTCCTTTTCCGTGAAGATTACGGCGAGCTTACCGAAAATCCAAAGAGCAAACTACGCTGCTGCGAGCCCTCGACGAATCCGCCAGGAGCGAAGTAACGACAGCAACGCCTGTTCTTCACGGTCGAGGCCCGTGTCCCGAGCGCCGACGACGCGCAAATGCCGAGGCCGAAAGTCGTCGATCGTACGACCGTCGAGATACTGCTCGATCACCGCAGGGCTCACGTATGACGATCGTGCTACGGCTGGGGTGTTTCCGAGCTTCTCGCCGACCGTACGCATCGTCCCAGCCACAACACGTTTGGCTTCGGTTTCCGTTTCGGGAATCCCATGCTCCGCAAAACTGATTGCCGCGGTCAGCGTCCCGCCCCACGTGCGGAAGTCCTTCGCGGTGAATTCCTCTCCCATGTGCTCGTCGATGTATTCGTTCACCTTTCGGGCATTGAGGTTGAAGGTCTCGCCGTCGGTCACGTAGCGGAAGAGCCGTCGCCCGCCCGGTAGCTCCAGCAGCGCGCGAATCGCCGTTGCGAGCTCCTCGTCGACGACTGCGGTATGCACCAGGAGGCGGCGCTTGCCGCGATAGCGAAACGCTACGCGGTTTCCGCGCACGGTCACATGGTTCTTGTTCAGCGTCGTGACGCCGAACGTGCGGTATTTCTTCGCGTACCGCTCGGAGCCGATGCGAAACCAGCCGAGATTGATCAGCCGCACTGCGACGGCGCTCGTCCACTCCCAGCTGTACTCCTCGCCGTCCAGGTGCTTGGACATCGCCTTGCGGAAGTCCGGAAGCTTCTCGGCAAAGCGAATCAGCCTGTCGTATTTCGCCTGCTCTTGCTGGGCGCGGAAGGCCGGGTGGTAGAGGTACTGCCGCCGGCCGGCGGCATCCACCCCGGTCGCCTGCAGCTTCGCGCCCGAACGGGGCGAAATCCAGACTTCCTTCCACGCTGGGGGAATCGCGAGCGACTCGATCCGCTCGAGCTGCTCCGGGTCGATGATGCGGTTCCCGCGCGCGTCCTCATAGCGGAAGTGCCGCCGAGAGCCCACGCGTGTCCATCCACGTCGCCTTGGCATCGTCCGCGTGTTCTCTCCATCTCGGCCTATTTCAATCCCTCCTAGAATCGCTCCCCGTGGACACGGACACAATCGTCGTGCTCGAGGGAGACGAAACCGGGCAGGAACTGCTCGAGGAGGCACTGCGCGTTCTCGCGCCCGACGTGACCGGCCTCGCGCTCGAGCTTCCGCGTTTCGATCTTTCGCTCGAATCGCGGCGTGAGACGGAGAACGCCGTCGTGTACGAGGCCGCGGCTGCGATCAAGGAGCACGGGCTCGGCCTGAAGGCGGCGACGATCACGCCGGAAGGCGCCGACGACGTCGGCTCGCCCAACCGAATCCTCCGCGAGGAGATCGGCGGACGCGTCATCGTCCGCACCGGACGCCGGATCCCCGGCGTCGTGCCGCTCGGCGGCGTCCACGCGCCGATCTCGGTCGTCCGGATGGCGGTCGGAGACGCCTACGGCGCGAAGGAGTGGCGCGAGGGCGAGGGCGAGGACGAGGTCGCGTTCCGCACGGAGCGAATCGAGCGTCGCATCTGCCGCGCCGTTGCCGAATTCGCGTTCCGGCTGGCGGAGCGCACCAGCGCCAAGGTGTTCGGCGGGCCGAAATACACGGTCAGCCCAGTCTACGAAGGGCTGTTGAAGGAGGAAATGGACGCGGCGGCGGAGCGCCATCCTGACGTGCCGTACGACCCGCAGCTGATCGACGCGACCTTCGCCTATCTCGTCACTTCGAGCGGCGCGCCGCTCGTCATTCCGGCCCTGAACCGGGACGGCGACGTCCTATCGGACCTCGTCCTGCCGCTCTTCGGCTCGATCGCTGGCGCCGAATCGCTGCTCGTCGCATTCGACGACGACTATGTGCCCGATGCGGTCATGGCCGAGGCGGCGCACGGGACAGCCCCCGCGCTGCAGGGCAAGAACATCGCGAACCCGATGGCGATGATCCTGGCCGCTGCCGCGCTCCTCGGCTACGGGGACGAGCATTACCAGCAGGCGGGACGCGCGATCCGCGAGGCCTGCCTCGAAGCCGTCGCCGACGGGGTGCGCACAGCGGATCTCGGGGGCCATGCCGCGACGGACGAGTTCACGGACGAGGTCATCCGGCGCACGAAGCAGAAGCTGGACGTCTGGGCCGCGCTCTGAGTGCCTAGGCGCTGAGGCGCTCCTCCGGCACGAACCGGTCGAGCTCGCCGTCGTTCCACGCGCTGAAGAAGGCACGCACGACGGTGGGGTCGAACTGAGTTCCGGCGCCGCAGTTGAGCTCGGCCAGGGCGCTTCGCAGCGGCAGCGGCGCGCGATATGGACGGGTCGAGGTCATCGCGTCGAACGCGTCGACGACGGCGACGATCCTCGCGCCGAGCGGGATTTGCTCGTAGAAACGCCCGGTCGGGTAGCCGCTGCCGTCCCAGCGCTCGTGATGGAAGAGGATGTACGGCAGCGCCGGGCGCAAGGCCTCGAAGCTCCGGATCAGACGAGCGCCCGCGAGCGGGTGACGTCGAATCTCGTCGTACTCACGAGCGTCGAGCGGGCCGGGTTTGAGCAGCAGTGCCTCGTCGAGGTTGAGCTTGCCGACGTCGTGAAGAAGCCCGCCCATGTGGAGGGCACTCAGGCGTTTGCTCGTCCATCCCAGTCGCCGAGCGATCACCGCGGCAAGCGAGCTCACACGGGCCGAATGACCCCGCGTGAAGGGGTCGTGCGACTCGATCGCCTTCGCGAGGGCAGCGAGAACCACCGCGGGGTCTTCGCTCCCCCGCTCACCTTTCCCTCTTTAGGATTCGCCAGCCGTGCGGGTGGCAGTGCTCCAGGAGACAAGACCGGGCGAGCGCCGAGTGGCGCTCATTCCCGAGATCGTCGAGAAACTCGTCGACGCCGGCTTCGAGATCGAGGTGGAAGCCGGCGCCGGGGCCGCGGCCTCATTCTCCGATCGACGTTTCGAGGAAGCGGGCGCATCGATCGTCTCGTCGCGCGCCGACCTGTTGAGCCGGGCCGAGGCGGTCGTCAAGGTGCTGAAGCCGACGGCCGAGGAGGTCGAGCTCCTGCCCGAGGGCTCGATCCTGATCGCGTTCCTGCAGCCGCTCGACGACCGGGAAGGGATCGAGCGACTGGCGCGGAGGGGCGTGCTCGGGTTCGCGCTCGAGTCCATTCCCCGGATCACCCGCGCGCAGCCCATGGACGCGCTCTCGTCCCAGGCTACGGTCTCCGGCTACAAGGCCGTTCTGATCGCCGCCAACCGGCTGCCGCGGTTCTTTCCGATGCTGATGACGGCGGCCGGGACCGTCCCGCCGGCGAAGGTCCTCATTCTCGGCGCGGGGGTCGCCGGGCTGCAGGCGATCGCGACGGCGCGAAGGCTCGGCGCGGTCGTCTGGGGCTTCGACGTGCGTCCGGTCGTGAAGGAGCAGGTCGAGAGCCTGGGCGCCTCGTTCCTCGATCTGGGGGTGGTCGGCGAGGAGACGGCCGGCGGATACGCCACGGAGCTCACCGACGAGAAGAGCCGGCTGCAACAGGAAGAGCTCGAGCGGCGGCTTCCCGAATACGACGTGGTGATCACGACCGCCCTCATCCCCGGCCGCCCGGCGCCGAAGTTGATCCCCGCCGGCGCGGTCGAGGCCATGCGGCGGGGCTCGATCATCGTCGATCTCGCCGCCGAAGCGGGCGGGAACTGCGAGCTGACCGTGCCCGGCGAGGAGGTCGTCCGCGAGGGCGTGACGATCGTCGGCTCGACGAACCTGCCGAGCCTCGTTCCCGTCCACGCGAGCCAGCTCTACGCGCGCAACGTGCAGGCGCTGCTGACGCACCTCGCGCCCGAGGGCGAGCTTGCATTGGACTGGGAGGACGAGATCACAAGAGACACCTGCGTGACGCGAGAGGTCGTTCCGGCGTGAACGCGCAGCTGGTCGCCGAGCTCACGATCTTCGCGCTCGCCGTCTTCCTCGGCTTCGAGTTGATCGCGAAGGTGCCGACGATGCTCCACACGCCGCTCATGTCGGGCACCAACGCCATCCACGGGATCGTGCTGATCGGGGCGATGCTGATCGTCGGTACCGCCGACTCGACACTCGAGAAGGCGCTCGGCTTCGTCGCCGTCGTCTTCGGGACGATCAACATCGTCGGTGGCTTCCTCGTCACCGATCGGATGCTCGAGATGTTCAAGCAGCGGCGCCCGCACGAGGACGAGTAACCCGCAGTGAGCCGCACCTGGATCGACCTGGCCTACCTGGTCGCGGCCATTTGCCTGATCCTCGGCATCCGGGGCCTCTCGCACCCGAGGACGGCGCGGTTCGGGAACATGATCGCAGCCGTCGGGATGGCGATCGCGGTCGGCTTCACCTTTGCGAGCGAGGAGATCCACACCTACTGGCTCATGCTGGCCGGCATCGCGTTGGGGTCGGTCATCGGCGTCGCAGCGGCCCGGACGGTGCGGATGACCGCGATGCCGCAGATGGTGGCGCTCTTCAACGGGGTCGGCGGCGGCGCCGCGGCTCTGATCGCAGCGGCGGAGTTCCATCGCCTCGCGCCTGAGAGCGGGCGGCTCAGCGGCGAGCACGTCGTCGGAATCCTGTTTTCCGCACTGGTCGGCTCGGTGAGCTTCTGGGGAAGCCTCGTGGCGTTCGGGAAGCTGCAGGAGCTCATCCCGGGCCGTCCGATCGTCTTTCCGGCGCAGAACGCGATCAATGCGGTGCTCGGGGCCGCGCTCGTCGTTCTGATCGTCCTGACCGCCACGACCGAGAACGGCATCTGGCTCGTGCTCGTGATGGTGGCCGCGTTCGCGCTCGGCCTGCTCTTCGTCCTGCCGATCGGCGGGGCCGACATGCCGGTCGTCATCTCGCTGCTGAATGCGTTCACCGGCCTGTCCGCCGCCTCCACCGGCTTCGTCCTCGACAACGCCGCGCTGATCATCGGCGGGACACTCGTCGGCGCCTCGGGAACGCTGCTCACGCTCAAGATGGGCCAGGCGATGGGCCGGCCGCTGCGTCAGACGCTGTTCGGCGCGTTCGGTGCGGCGCCGGCGGCTGCCGCGGCAGGCGCGGTTGCCGGAGGCGACGGGAACGTCCGGACGGCGTCCGCGGACGACATCGCGTACATGCTGACGTACGCGCGCCGTGTGATCTTCGTCCCCGGGTACGGGCTCGCGGTCGCCCAGGCGCAGCACGACGTCCGCAACCTCGGCGACCTGCTGCTCGAGAAGGGCGTCGACGTGCGCTACGCGATCCATCCGGTTGCGGGCCGGATGCCGGGACACATGAACGTCCTGCTCGCAGAGGCGAATGTCCCCTACGACGAGCTTTTCGAGATGGAGCAGATCAACCCCGAGTTCCCGCAGACGGACGTCGTCGTCGTCGTCGGCGCGAACGACGTCGTCAATCCTGCAGCTCGGAACCAGCCCGGCAACCCGATCTACGGCATGCCGATCCTCGACGTCGACAAGGCCCACAACGTCGTCGTCATCAAGCGCAGCCTCTCCCCCGGGTTCGCCGGGGTCGACAACCCGCTGTTCTACGACCCGAAAACCGTGATGCTGTTCGACGACGCCAAGGCGGCGCTCGAGAAGCTCGTGGTGTCCGTCAAGGCCGTTTGAGCTCGGTCCCGGTCTTCAGCGCTCGGGACGTCGAGGCCGCCGTCTCGCCCGAGCGGGCGGTGGACGTGGTTCGCGACGCGTTCGTGGAGTACGCGCGCGGCGAGTGGTCGATGCCGTCGAAGGTCTACGTCCCGGCGTATCCAGCGGGCGACTTTCGGGCCATGCCGGCCCTCGGAAGCGGCTTTGCGCTTTTGAAATGGGTGACGTCGTTCCCGGGGAACCCTGCGCTCGGGCTGCCGACCGTGACCGGCCTTGTCCTCCTGTCGGATGCGTCCACCGGCATGCCCGTCGCCGTCCTCGACGCGGGCGCGGTCACGGCGTTGCGAACCGGCGCCGCGGCCGTGTTGGCGGCAGAGACTCTCGGCCGGGAGGATGCGGCGACCGCATCGGTCATCGGCGCCGGGGTCAACGGTCGCGCCGCCGCGCGGACGTTCGTGGCTCGTGGACAGGCGGTATCGATCTGGGACGTCGATCTCGACCGCGCCGAGGCCGCTGCGGTCGAGCTGGGCGCGGAGGTCGCGGAGAGCCGCGAGGCCGCCCTAGGCGCGGATCTCGTCGTCACGGTCACGCCGGGCCATGAGATCGTGTTTCCGGAAGGAAGCCTGGCTCCGGGCCAGCACGCGAGCCTGATGGGTGCGGACGGGCCCGGAAAGGCGGAGATCGCGGTCGAGGAGCTCGCCCGAGTCTGCGTCTTCTGCGACGACTGGGAGCAGGCGAGCCACAACGGCGACCTCATGCACGCGGTTGAGGCCGAAGCCTTGGGGCGCGAGGGAGTTACCGAGCTCGGTGCGGTGCTGTCAGGTGAGTCCGGGGGACGAGCAGGCCCCGACGAGATCACCGTCTTCGACTCGACCGGGCTCGCAATCCAAGATCTCGCGATCGGCATCGAGGTGGTTAATCGCTACGAAGCAGATGCGACCAAAGGTAGTTTCACGGCCGTCCAGCGAATCGAACTCTAGGAGGCGGAATGGCAGGAGGAATCGTCCACTTCGAGATACCCGCCGAGGACACGGCGCGAGCCAAGAACTTCTGGGGCACGCTTTTCGGCTACCAGTTCAAGTCGATGGATGGGCCGATGGAGTACCACATGTTCCAGACCGGCGAGAACGAGGGCGGCGCCGTCTATCCGCAGCAGGAGGGTGAGACGGGTCTGATCACCTACTTCCTCGTCGAGGACATCGACGCGGCACGCCGGCAGGTCGAGGAGCTCGGCGGCTCCGCCGAGGAGAAGGGGCCCGTCCAGGGCATGGGCTGGTACGCCCGCGCTCGGGACACCGAAGGCAACGCGTTCTCGCTCTGGCAGGGCGACGAGAACGCGCCGGCGCCCGAAGAGTCCTCCTAGGAGGGCTTGGCGGAACGCCGCTCGTCGCAGGAGTGCGATGGTCGTTCCGAGGCAAGGACGCAGGGAGCGCCCGTATCAGTCGATACGGGCGCGACTGAGGACGCGGCCTCGGGGCGAGCAGCGTGCTCCTGCGGCACAGACTGCGTTTCGTCAAGCCCTCCTAGAGCAGACGCGCCGGATCGAAGAGCTCGAGCTCGGGCTCGCGGCGACCCAGGATCGCCTTCGCGACGAGATCCCCGCACGCGAGCCCGAGCACGTTTCCGTGGCCCGAGTAGCCGCGAGAGATCCACGTCCCATCGCGGCCGGCGACGGGCCCGACGAGCGGGAGCGAGTCTGGCGTCACTCCGAAGATCCCGGCCCAGCGGTGGGTGATCCCCGGCCTACGGCCAACCAGCTCCTCGACGAAGGCCTCCAGCGCCGTCTGGATTTCCGGGCTCGTCGCCTCCTCGGCGGTGAACTCGCGGTCCAGGGCCGTGTCTCGGCGCCCACCGACCACCAGCCGACCGTCGGGCAGCTGCTGCCAGTAATCGAACCCATGCCGAGCGTAGTGCGGTCGCTCGTACAGCCGCTCTTCCAGGGGCTCGGTGACGACCACTTGCCCGCGGGTCGGCTGTACGAGCTCGTCCAGCTCACTGAGCAGCCCGCTCGGGTACCCGTCGCTGGCCACCACCACGGCATCCGCGTCCAGGCTCTCGAGCGACCTCACGCGGTCGTGTTCCCGGATGTCGACGCCGCGTTCGGCAGCATGCGCGGCGAGCCGCCGGACCCAGCGAGCCGGCTCCAGGGCTGCGTCGCGTGGATGCAGGATCGCAGCCTCGTAGCGGCCGGCGAGCGGGCCTCCGGGCACGTCGATCCACTCCGCCGCGAACCCGTCGCTCCCGAGCGCCTCGTACTCCGCACGGAGCTCGTCTCTCTCTTTTCT
>DASSCT010000201.1:0-4277 GCA_035697545.1 Gaiellaceae bacterium
ATGGCGATCAACGCCACCGTCACGATCGGAAACGACCGCGTCGGGACGTTGTCCTTGATCGGGATCACGCGTCGGCGCTACCGGATGACGAGCGCCATCAGCGCCTTTTGCGCATGAAGGCGGTTCTCGGCCTGATCCCAGACGGCCGACTGCGGCCCGTAGAGGATCTCCTCGGTGATCTCCTCGCCGTAGTGGGCGGGTAAGCAGTGGAGGACGATCGCCCCGTTCCCGGCTTGCCCGAGGAGCTCGTTGGTGATTCCGAACCCGGCGAGGTCCCGCAGGCGCCGCTCGCGTTCTTCCTCCTGGCCCATGCTGGTCCAGACGTCCGTGTAGAGGACGTCGGCGCCGCGGACCGCCTCCGCCGGATCGTCGACGACGGCGACTTCGCCGCTCGACTCCCGCGCGACGGCGAGCGCACGCTCGTCTGGCTCATAGCCGCGCGGCGTGGCGGCAACGAAGCTGGAGCCGAGGCGCGCTGCGGCGACCATCAGCGACGAGCAGACGTTGTTCCCGTCGCCGAGATACGTCACACGCACGCCCTCGAGGCGGCCGAGCCGCTCGCGGATCGTGAGCATGTCGGCGAGCGCCTGGCACGGATGGGTCTCGTCCGTGAGGCCGTTGATGACCGGGATGTCGGCGTGTTCGGCGAGCTCCTCGACGTCCGACTGGGCGAAGGTGCGGACGACGATGCCGTCGAGGTAGCGCGAGAGCACCGTGGCCGTGTCCCGGATCGTCTCGCCGCGGCCGAGCTGGAGGTCGTCGGCGCGCAGGTACAGCCCGTAGCCGCCGAGCTGCGCGATCCCGACCTCGAAGGAGACCCTGGTGCGGGTCGAAGGCTTCTGGAAGATCATGCCGAGCGAGCGCCCCGGGAGCACCTGTTGCTCCTCGTGAGGGGCGGACTTGAGCCGTGCGGCGAGATCGAGGACGAGCTCGAGCTCCTCGGTGGAGAAGTCGGCGACACGCGTGAAGCTGCGGCCTTTCAGCGTCTCCGGGGCGTCCAGCATCCGCGTGGATGCTAGTGCGCTCGAGACGTCAGGTCTCGGGGACGAGCTCTCGGAGCCGGGCCAGGCCGGCGAACATCCGGCTCTTGACCGTGCCGAGGGGGACGCCGAGCCGTTCGGCGAGCTCGGACTGCGTGAAGCCGCCGTAGTAGGCAAGCTCGAGCGCCTGCCGCTGGTCGGGCGGGAGCTGGGCGAGGGCGGCCTGGACGGCCGTCCTCTTGTCGCGCAGGTCGGCCTCCTCGTCGACTGTGGGCCCGCCGGCCTCCGGCGCGTCATCGAGCGGATCGCCTCGCCGTCGGTCCTCGCGGCGGACGAGGTCGACCGCGCGGCGGTGGACGAGCGTCAGCACCCAGGTCGCCGCCTTTGCCCGCTCGCGCCGGTAGCCCTCGGCGGAGCGCCAGACGGCGAGAAACGCCTCTTGCACCGCGTCCTCGGCGAGCTGCTGGTCACGTAGCACGCGAAAGGCGAGCCCGTAGGCGACGCGTCCGAAGCGGTCGTAGAGCGCGCCGAGTGCGTCGTGGTCGCCTGAGGCGATCGCTTCCAAGAGCTCCTCGTCAGACCTCTGTGTCAAACGCCTCCGCCCGAGGACCGGCGCCAACGCCAACGCGTATTCAGACACCGGCGCTGGCGAGGATGTCGCCGTGGGGCGTCTCTGCACCGCCCTCGTCTTCGAGCGTGACCGCGACGGTGCTGCCGTCCTGCACCGGGTGCGTGAGGGTCACGGTGCGACAGCCGCCGGCGAAGAGCCCAGCCGGGCGCGGCGTCTTGCCGTCGATCACCCACGCCTCGTACGTCTTGTTCGCGGGAGCCTCGTCGAAGCAGACGACGAGCTTCGCTTGGTCACCGGAGACGATCAGCTGCCCTGGTGCGCCGTTCACGGCGACGACGCGCTGCCCGCTCTCATCATCACGGAGGGAATTCGCCCATAGTCCGAGTCCGATCGCGGCGAAGGATGCGGCCACGGCGGCCACGGCAGTCACGGGAAAAAGCCACCGCCGAAAGGGAACGACCTCCGGGGGACGTTCCTCGCGCGCCGCTCGAAGAATCCGGTCCCGAAGCTCAGGCCGCGGAGCAGGCCCCTCCTGCGCGTAGGCGAGCTGGGCCGCGCCCTCACGCAGGGATGCCACCTCCTCGCGGCACTCCTCGCAGGTGTCGAGGTGCCGCTCGAACGTCCACCGGTCCTCGGGGTCGAGGGCGTTGAGGGCGTATGCCGCCGCCAGGTCGTGTAGCTCGGGCTGGGCCATGCGCATCATTCTGATTCGCACGGCCCAGCCAAGTGGTTCAGAACGGATATGGGGCGAGCGCCCACGCAGCTGCTCCGTACCAGACGGCGAACCCGAGGCTGGCGAGACCGAACCCTGGGGCGATCGCCGCGAACGAGGCCCGTAGCGGGCGACTTCCGAGTGCAGCCCCGAAGCCGGTAGAGAGGATCGTCATCGAGACGGCGGTGAAGATCGCCAGCAGCGCAAGAGCAAGGATCCCGAGCGCCTGAGACTCGATCGACGCGACGAGCAGGATGCCCACCCCGGCGCTGCCGCCCATGCCGTGGACGAGGCCGATTGCGAACGCACTGAGTTTTGTGCGGCCGCGGTGAGGGTGGGAGTGCTCTTCGCTCAGGCGGAGGAGCCCTTTCCGCCAGCGGACGAGCAACCGGATCGCGAGGGTGGCGATAACGAACGCGATCGCGGTCTCGGCGGCCTGCTGGACGCGCTCCGGCAGGTACTGGTCGAGCAGCAGGATCGGGACGCCGAAGACGAAGAGCGTGCACGCGTGGCCGAGGCCCCACGCAGCGCCGAGGCCGGCCGCAGCTCGGGTCGCGTTCTCTCGAGCGCCCGCGACGAGCGTCGTGACGGCGGCAACGTGATCCGGGTCGGTCGCGTGGCGCAGGCCGAGCAGGATCGCGACGACCACGACGAGCCACACCGCGGCGCCGTCGGAATAGGAGGCGATGAAGTCGTCGAGTCCGAACATTCGAAGCTCCTTTCAGGTGAGAGTAGGGAGTGACCGGAAGGTCATGACGAGGCCGAGCGCGACGATCGCCGCAGCGCTGACGGCCGGGAGCAGCCGCACGAACGCGCCCTCGAAGCTCATGCGGGAGAACAGCTGCTTGGCGGAAATTGCAAGCAGGCCGATGCCGGTGATCACCGAGGCCAGCCCGAGGCTGAAGGCGACGATCAGGAGCAGGCCGAAGCCGACGCGGTGAAGCGAGATCGCCGCGAAGAGGACGACGAGCGCGGTGGGGCAGGGGAGGATCCCGCCGGAGATTCCGACCGCGATCAGCCCGCGCGGACTCTCGTCGTGGTCGTGGTGATGGTGATGGTGGTGATGCCTGGAGCGCCGTAGCCGTCGCCGCAGGACGCCGAGGCCGACGCCGACGACGAGGAGCGCCGAGACGAGGTTGAGCCAGGGATAGAGATCCTCCGGAACGACGAATTCGGAGAGCGCGAGCGTCACAATGCCCAGCGCGAACACGCCGATCGTGTGTGTGACGGTCACGATCCCGCCGAGGGCCAGCGCATGGCGCGCCTTGCCCCGGGAGCCGACGAGGTAGGCGGCGACGATCGCCTTGCCGTGCCCCGGGGTGAGCGCGTGCGCCGCGCCCCAGAAGAGGGCGAGGGCCAGGGAAAGCAGAATTAGGCCGGGTCCGAGCTCCTCGCGGACGATGAGCGACTCGAAGCCGCCGCGCTGGTGCGCGGCGGCCGGGTTGCTCCCCAGCGCGGGGGGAACACCGGGGAGCGTCCCGGGCCTGAGCGTCGCCTTCGCGGAGGTCGAGTCGGCGGGCTCCTGGAGGAGATCCTTCGGATACGACCGGAGTGCGTCGCTCGCGCTTCGCTCCGGCGCCGTCGAGGTGAGGAGCTGGGCACCCCGGTCGGCGCGGACGACGACTTCCTTCCAACCAAGCCGTCCGACGAAGTTCTTGTCGCGGAAGGCGACGGAACGTCCGCTCGGCCCCGCGTCGTAGACGGCGTCGAAGCGCAGCGTCTGGAGGCCGCCGGCGCCGGGTCTCCGCTGGACCTGCTTGGAGAGCACCCGGAGCGGCACCCGGTCTCCCTCGACGGTCAGGTGGAGCCTTGCCGCGAGCTCACGGGCGATTCCCGGCCGGCGGAAGCGAGCCCCCTCCTGGTAGGTGGGGATCTCGGCGAGGTCGAGGGCGTAGTGCACGTAGACACGGCTGCCGGACAGCTCGACACCCGCGTAGCGGTTGATCGTGAAGTTGCCGAGCGGGTGTGCCAGCGCGGAAGCCGGCGCCAGGAGCGCGAGCCCTGCGAGGACGAC
>DASSCT010000202.1:0-2774 GCA_035697545.1 Gaiellaceae bacterium
GTCCCAGCCGTCGCTGCGCAGGTGCTCGAGCTTGCGAACGGCGAGGTTCGGTTCGTCCATCCGCTGTTCGCGTCGGCCGTGATCTCGGAGGCAACGGAAGCTGAGCGCCGCAGCGCGCACCGGCTCGTCGCGGCGGTCGTCCACGAGCCCATCAGCCGCGCCCGCCACGTCGCGGCGGCGCTCGAGCAGCCGGATGCCGAGGTCGCGTTCTTGTTGGAGGATGCGGCAGGGCTCGCGCGCACGCGCGGTGCGCCGTCGGTCGCGGCAGAGCTCGACGAGGCGGCGGCGAGATCCACTCCGCCGGAGCGGGAGGATGAACGGCGTCGGCGTGCCATACGCGCTGCGAAGGATCACCTGGCGGCGGGGTCGGCAGAACGCGGGTTCGTTCTTGCGGGTGAGCTGCTCGTAGGCGCGAGTCCGGGGCCGGCGCGCGCCGAAACGCTCGCTCTGGTCGGTGAGCTCGAGTGCTGGGCCGGCGCCCGCACGGGCATCCGCACGGCTATAGAACACTTCCGGAAAGCCCTCCATGAACCCGATCTCCCAACGGAGCTCGAGCTCGAGCTCCACTTGTTCCTCGCCATCTTGACGGGAAACGCCGAAGGGCTGATGGTCGGCGAGGAGCACGCCCGCGAGGCCGTCCGGCTCGGTGATCACCTCGGCGACGACGCGCTCAGCGCCCGCACGCTTGCGACACTCGCCTTGATCCGCTTCAGGCAGGGCGAGCCGGAGTCGTTTGCACTGGCACGACGCGCGGTGGAGCTTGCGCGGCGTTCCGGTGACGCGAACGCGGTCGGCGACGCTGCGCGCGCCTCGGGCCACTGCCTCCTCTGGTCGGGGCGGATCGACGAGGCGCGGCTCGTCCTCGACGAAAATCTGCGCTCGGTTGCCGAGCGGGACGAGCCGTGGGCGACGGAGATTCTCTTGTACCTCGCGCTGGTCGAGATGAGGGCCGGTCATCTGGCGCTCGCGCGCGAGCATGCGGAACGGTCACTCGAGGTGACGTCGCAGTATGCGGGCCAGGATTGCGACGAGCCGTGGTCCAACCTGCCGCTCGCGCACGTCGCTGCGTACCAGGGAGACGAGAAGCTGGCGCGAGAACTGGCCGAGCGCGCCTGCGCCGACACCGAGACGCGAGGGGCGGCGGGTCGCGCTCACCTCGCGTTGCTCGGCATGCTCGACCACTGGGCAGGAGATCCCGTCCATGCCCTCGAGCGATTCGAAGCCTTCGACAAGGAGCGGCGGGCGGCGGGGTTTTCCTACGCCCTCTCGATCCACCTTGCCGACCACGTCGAGTCCCTGCTCGAGGTTGGTCACGCCGCCGAGGCGCTGGACCTGCTTGAACGCTGGGAATCGGAATCCCGGCGTCTCGGAAACCGCTGGGCGATGGCGGAGGCCGCTCGGTGCCGCGGACTCGTCGCGGCGAACGCCGGCGATGTCGTGGCAGGGGTCGGGCTGCTCGAGGAGGCCGTCGTCCTCCACGAGGAAGTCGGCGATGCCTTCGGCGTGGCGAGGGCGCTTCTTCTGCTCGGCGTCGCCCGCAGGCGCATCCGCCAGAAACGGTCCGCCCGCGAGGCGATCGAAAGCGCGCTCGCGGGATTCGAGGCGATCGGCGCGGCCGCGTGGGTTGCCAAGGCGCGCGCCGAGCTCGGCAGCATCGGCGGTCGCACGCGGGAGGATGGACTGACACCGGCGGAGCGCCGCGTTGCGATACTCGTCGCCGACGGGCGCACGAACCGTGAGGTGGCTGCGGCGCTCTTCCTCGGGGAGCGCACCGTCGAGACGCACCTCTCGCACGTCTACGCAAAGCTCGGGATCCGCTCGCGTACTGAGCTGGCGCGCACCTTCCGCTGAGCAAAGTTCAGGGGTTCTCGCGTTTCCAAGTGCGTGGCGCCGCCGTAGCGTCGACGTCATGCCGAGCTACCTCGTCGAGACCTATCTCCCGCGCGGAGACGCCTGTCGGCGCTCCGTCCGCGAGCGACGGGCCCGCTCGGCAGCGGAGGAGCAGACGCGCAAGGGAACGCGAGTCCGCTTCGACGGATCGATCTACGTCCCAGAAGACGAGATCTGCTTCTTCAGCTTCGAAGCCCCATCGGGCGCTGACGTCGCACTCGTCGCGCAGCGGGCCGGGCTCGATGGGTTCCGCGTTGTCGAGGCAGACTCGTCAGGAAAGGAGAACCCATGAAAGTTCGCTCGAAGATCGCGCTGCTCGTCGTCGCGCTCGCAGGCGTCGCGGCGTTCGCCGCCGGAACTGTGTACGCGATCTCGGTCGAGGTCCCAGCTCGCGGCACATTCGTGAGCAAGAAGGACAAGGTCGAGCTCACACGCGGGATCGCCCGGCTGATCGGCGAGCCGGCGGATGCCGCCGTCCAGAAGCTCCTGCTCGAGCCCGGCGAGGGACCCAGCTGGCACACCCATGCTGGCCCCGTCACGGTGATCGTCAAGAGCGGGAGCTTCACGCTGGTCGACGACGACTGCTCCGAGACGACCTTCACTGCGGGACAGGTCTTCGTCGACGAAGGCTTCGGGCACGTGCATCGCGCCTATAACCCGGGCCCGGGGACGACCGAGATCTGGGGCTTCTACGTTATCCCCGCGGGAGCCGGTCTCATCATCCCCGCGGCCACGCCCGAGTGCGCGGCTTGAGAGAGGGGATCAGGTAGCTCGAAGAATCGGTCCGGGCCGCCAGCTCGTGCGGCGGTCCGGACCGCTCGGCCGAGCTACTCGACGAACCCTTCCGGGCGGCTTGTGCGGCCCAATCGATGATCCACAGCGCA
>DASSCT010000203.1:0-14152 GCA_035697545.1 Gaiellaceae bacterium
GGCTGTCGGCAAGGCGCTGGCGATGGACGTGATCCTCAGCGGCCGCTTCCTCTCAGCCGATGAGGCGCTGCGGGCCGGGCTCGTTGGGCGCGTCGTGGCTAAGGAGGCGTGGCTCGAAGAGGCGAAGCGCGTCGCGCGCGAAATCGCCGCGAAAGGACCGGTGGCGACGCGGCTCGCCAAGGAAGCGGTCGACCGTGCGTTCGAGGGGCCGCTGATGCTCGGGGTCGAGTACGAGCGGCGGCTGCTCTATCTCGCGCTGGCCTCCGAAGATGCGAAGGAGGGGCTCACGGCGTTCCTCGAGAAGCGGAAACCAGACTTCAAAGGGAGGTAACGGTGCCGAACGTCGACGACATGCTCACAGGCGCCCGAGAGGCGCTCACCGTGAAGCGGGTGTACGACGATCCTGTCGAAAGCGAGGGAGTCACGATCGTCCCCGCCGCCGTGGTCAGGGGCGGTGCGGGCGGAGGCGGTGACGACGAGGGTAACGGCGGAGGCGGATTTGGGCTCCAGGCGAGGCCCGCCGGCGCGTGGGTGATCCGAGATGGGGAGGCGACGTGGAAGCCCGCGGTCGACCTGAACCGCATCGCGCTCTTCGCGTTCCTGCTCGGGCTCGCGTTCGCGCTGGGGCGGCGCGGCGGCTAGCTCTAAGTCTCGAGCTCTTCGGGGCGGAGCGGCAGATGGAGCTCCTCGCCGTTCCTGATCACGGTCGCCGTTGAAGTCGAGCCGATCAGCTCGCCGACCATCAGGCGCTGCAAGTCGTCCACGCCTTCGATGACGGCGCCGTCGAGCGCGACGATCAGGTCTTCGGGGCGTAGCCCCGCTCGCGCTGCCGGGCTGCCCTCCGCGACTTCGACAACCTCGACTGCTGACTCGCGGCCGAGCCGTCCTGCGAGCTTCGGCGGCAGCGGCCTCGATCCGCCGACGACGCCGAGGTAGGCGCGGCGGAAGCGGCCCTCGGTCATCAGGGTGCCGACGATCTTCCTGGTCGTCTCGTTGATCGGCACGGCGAGACCCAGGCCCCAACCCGCGACGGCAGTGTTGATGCCGACCACGCGGCCGCGGCCGTCGGCGAGCGCCCCGCCGGAGTTCCCCGGATTGAGGGCAGCGTCGGTTTGGATCACGTTCTCCACCAAGCGCAGCTGCTGGCGAGAGCGAACGGGGAGGGAGCGGCCGAGCGCCGAGACGACGCCCGCGGTGATCGAGCCCGCGAAGCCATTCGGGTTTCCAATCGCGACGACCAGCTGGCCGACGCGAAGATCCTCCGCGTCTCCGAGCTCGGCTGCGGTCACGTCCCCGTCTAACCGGAGCACTGCGAGGTCGGAAAGCGGGTCGGAACCGACGAGATCGAACGCGAACTCGCGACCGTCGACGAACGACGCCTGGCCCGAGCCGTCGGTGCGCTCGACCACGTGCGCGGACGTGAGCATGAAACCGTCGGGGGTGATCACGACTCCGCTGCCGGCGCCGTCGAGCCGCCGGCCGCCGCGCACACGCCGGGAGACCCGGAGGTTGGCGACGGACGGGGACAGTCGTTCGGCCACGGTCGTGACCACGCGCGAGTAGGCGTCGAGCGCCTCGGCGTCCGTCGGCAGTGGTGCGGCGGCGGCCGGTTGGTTGTCAGCGTGCTCTTCGGCGCGAACGAGCTTGAGGGCAGCCATGGCGCGCACCGTAGCTCGGCCGGCCGAGTCTGCGTCGAGCGCCGCGTGCTACGAAGCCCCCACCCACCCGGGGGACCGAACCCACATTGACGGCTACTGGTCGAAGCCGCACGGCTCCGTGCCGAGAATGCGCCAAAATTGCGCCGTGGCCGAAGTCGAGACCAGTCGGGACGGCGCCGTGCTCACGATCACGCTGAACCGGCCCGAGGTCCTCAACGCCTTCAACCGCGCCATGCACGACGCGCTCGCCGGCGCGCTCAAGGAGGCGCGGGATGACGAGATCCGCGCCCTCGTCGTCACCGGCGCCGGCCGCGGGTTCTGCGTCGGCCAGGACCTCACCGAGTTTCGCGAGGCGCCGAGCGACATCGCCGACCGGCTACGCAGCTCCTACCACCCGAATATCCACGCGGTGCGCGCTCTCGAGAAGCCGGTGATCGCCGCTGTCAATGGGCCCGCCGCCGGCGCCGGCCTTTCATTCGCATGCGCCTGCGACATCCGCATCGCCGCTGACGCCGCCAGCTTCATCCCCGCATTCATCAACATCGGCCTCGTCCCGGACTCGGGCGGCACCTTCTTCATCGCCCGCCTCCTGGGCGGGGCACGAGCGTTCGAGTGGATGACCTCCGGCCGCTCGCTCACTGCGGCGGAGGCCCATGCCCAGGGGCTCGTCTCCGAGGTGGTCGAAGCCGATCGGCTCGCCGAGCGCACGGCCGAGCTCGCCGCGTCGCTCGCCGCCGCCCCAAGCCGGGCGATCGGCATGACGAAGCGGCTCTTCGACGCCGCTCCCTCGAACACCCTCGAGGAGCAGCTGGAGCTCGAGGCTCAGCTCCAGTCGGCGGCGACGAAGACCGAGGACTTCCGTGAGGGCGTCGCCGCTTTCCTCGAGAAGCGCTCGCCCGACTTCAAAGGCTGCTAGCCCGGTTTGCCCGCCAGCAGATAGGCGCTGCCCATGCGCCAGACGCCCCGGCCCTCCTCGACCGCCGGGCGAAGCGCGGCCACGAGCAACTCGCGCTCCTCGGCGGTCAAGGCCGCATCCATCGCTTCGGCAAACGTCGGGATCTTCGGGTTTGGCGCGCTGTGCAGGAACGACTCCCAGCTGCGCGGCTCGAGTGGGATCGCCTCGGCCCGGTACTCGAGCGTGACCGGGAAGAAGCCTGCGCGCTCGGCCAGCGCGAACAGGTCGCGCTCGTCGAAGTCGAACATCGGGTCGTCCTCCGGCTGAAATCTCCGCAAGGAGTCAATGAGCTTCCGGAGCAGCGAAGCAGCCTCATCGCCGATCGCGTAGCCCCACGAGCACCGCCGCTCCTCCAGTCCGAACCGGTTGATCGGTTCGAAGATCGCAACGCGCCCCCCCGGCCGAAGCACGCGGTGGAACTCGCGGAAGGCGCGCTCCTTGTCCCTGACGTAGATCAACACAGCTCGTGTCGTCACGACGTCGACCGACCCTTCGGCCACGCCGCGCAGATCCTCCGCCGGAGCCTCGACGAAGCGGCAGCGCTCCGATACCCCCGCCTGGAGAGCCAGTTCCCGGCAGTCGTCCAGAAGCGCGGCCGACACGTCGGCGAATACCACCTCACCCGCGCCCCGTTCGAGCGCGCCGAACGCGATCAGGCCGTTGCCGCAGCCGACATCCAGCAGCGTCTCGCCGCCGTCGAGCGCCGCACCGTCGAGCACCCGGTCGCGGACAACCGCCAGCTGCTCGAGCATCCTGGCTTCGCACTCGGGATCGCCGCCGGTCCGGCGGGTACGAATCCAGTCAGCCCAACAATCTGTCGAAGCCACCAGCCCGACTCTAGAGCGCGCCGCACGCGCCGCAGTGGAGAACGCCGACGCGCCGGTCGGCGCCGCACGCGGAGCATCCCGCCACCGCCTGTCGACCGCAGCCCTCGCAGTGCGTCGTGCCGCGGACCGGATAGCCGCAGAACGGGCACTCGCGCTTCCGAACACGCCGCAGAGGGAGCCGGCGCGCCAGGTACCGCTGGAGCGCCATGAACGCAATCAGCGTGGCGGCGATTCCGAACAGCGAGAGGACGAGCGGCCCGAGCTCGAGCGGATCGACGTAATCGGTGATGTAGTCCGCAGCGAAGACGAGGGCGAGGATCGCCGCATACGCCACAACGGCGACCGCAACCATGAAGTAGCGAGAACCACGTCGACGCAGTCGCGCCAACAGCCAGTAGCCGATCCCCACCGAGGCGGCAACGAGGGCGAACCGGAGCAGGAAAGTGAGCAGATCACGCCGGTCCTCTCTGCGCTCGCGTTCAGCGGCGATGCGATCGTTTGCGCGGCCGGCCGCAGGCTGAGCCGCAGCAAAAGCCTGCTGGGCCGTCGCCACTTCGCGCTGAGCGCGACGGAACCGAGCCTGCGCTCGCTCGTACGCTCGCTCGAGTTGCGGTGCTTGCCTGCCCGCATCGAGCGCCGTCCGGTAGGCCTCGCGGCGGAGCTCCAGGTTGTCCCGCGCCGCGGCTCGGGCCTGTGTCGCCACGTCCAATCGCACCCGCGCGTCCTCGAGACGCTGCAGCGTCGCCTGATCCGCCGCGCTTGGCTGGACGTCCTCGACGGCGACGGCATCACGCACTTCGTCGTCGATCCGTTGGTAAACCCAGATACCTCCGATCAGCAGGAAGCCGGCGAGGACGAGCGCAAGGAGCTTCTCGCTCGTGGTCGTTTGGATGTCCTCGACGTCGACGCGCGTGCTCATGCCGCTTTCCCCCTTTGCGTCCTTGGCCTGAGCTCCACCTCGAGCTCACAGTCGAGCGCGTTCGCGATTCGCAGGAGCGTGTCGATTCGCGGCGGCCTGCCACCAGACTCGAGGCGTGCGATCGCCGACTGGGTTGTTCCTGTCAGTTCCGCGAGCTCCGCCTGCGAGAGCCCGAGCTCGCGGCGACGGGTCGCGACCTGATCGGCAATGGAGGCGAAGAACCAGCCCTGGTCCGGATCGACCTTCGCTAGGCGCTCACGAATGCGGTCGAGCTTCGCCATAGCAACTATGCTATTTATAGCAAAGAAGCTATGTCTGCTGCAATGCCGCGAGGATCTCGCCGGGCTCGGGGAAGCGACCGCTCTCCTGCTTCGAGAAGATGACCTCGCCGTCGCGCACCACGTCGAACTGGCCCCTGCTCCCTCGGATGTCCGCCGCCGGGATCCCGTTCGCGTTCAACTCGGCCGCGAGACTCGCAGCCCGCTCGTCGTAGCCTGTTCAGGTGGGGCAGTAATAGATCTCGACGGCCACGGCTGTCAGCGTATCGCTTGGCCGGATGTGCTCTCATAGAGGAGCCGGCAGGCGACCGAAGGGAGGTACATGGCGAAAGCACGCACGACACGCATGCGGGCGATCGTCGTACTGATCGCCGGCCTGCTGGTTGTGGCGGTCGTCTGGGCAGGGACCGCGCTCGGCGGTGGCTCCGGTGGAGGGTCGACACCCTCCACGCCGGCGCAGAGCGACACTGGCAAGAGCCAGAGCGGGAAGCAAGCTCCGCACAAGAACTGCCCGAGAGACCGCGCGCACGACTCGTCGATCGATCTCTAGCGACGATCGACAAATCCCGAGGCGCCCCGGCCGTGGGGCCGGGGCGCCAGGGATGCGCTAACGAACAGTGAACGACTGCTTCAGATCGGCGCTCGAGCTATTGCCCGCGTAGACGTCGATCTGGCCGGGTTCCACGACGAACCTGCCGCGGTTGTCGTAGAAGCCGACGTCGCTTCGGTCGAGCGTGAATCTGACCGTCCGCGCCTCGCCCGGGTTGAGCGTGACCCGCTCGAACCCGCGCAGCCGGCGGACGGGCTGCGAGATGCTGGCCACGGTGTCATGGATGTAGAGCTGCACGACCTCGTCGCCCTTGCGGCTCCCCGTGTTCGTCACCGTCACGGAGGCCGTGATGCTGCCCCTGCGGGACATGGTGGACGAGCTCAGCTGCAGGTTGGTGACGGTGAACGTCGTGTAGCTGAGCCCGTAGCCGAACACGTAAAGCGGCGAGCAGCTCGGGATGTCTCGATGACGCGAGGTCCACTTAACGTCCGGGTTGCAGGGCCGCCCCGTCGGTTCGTGGTTGTAGTAGATCGGCACCTGGCCGAGGCGGAGCGGGAACGACACCGGCAGCTTGCCGCCGGGGTTGACCTTGCCGAACACCACGTCCGCGACGGCATTGCCCGCCTGAACGCCCGGGAACCACGCCTCGAGGATCGCCGGCGTGTTGTCAACGATGTCCTCGAGCGCGAGCGGGCGGCCGTTGAAGAGAACGACCACGAACGGCTTCCCGGTCGCCTTGATCGCCTGGATCAGCTCCTCCTGCAGGCCCGGGAGGTCGAGCGTGCTCCGCGCAGCCGCCTCGCCGCTCATCTCACGTGTCTCACCAAGGGCGAGGACGACCTGATCGGCGGCCTGCGCGACCGCGACCGCCTCGGCGAACCCGGCAGTCGAGCCGCAGCCTTCCGGATCGTTGGTCGGCGGCTCGGCGTTCGAGAGCTTGCAGCCCTCCGCATAGGTCGTCGTTCCAGTGCTTTGCGCGCTGATCCCGTCGAAGACGGTCACGGCGTCCGTGTCGCGACCGGCGCCCCACCAGGGACCGAGCATGTCGTGCTGGTTTTTGGCGAGCGGGCCGATAACGGCGGTGTTCTTCGCCGGATCGAGCGGCAGGATGCCGCCTTCGTTTCGGAGCAGGACCATCGAGCGGCTCGCCGCATTCCGGGCTGCTGCAACTGCATCAGGCCGGAGCATCTGCGCCTCGGCCTGGCCCGGCAGGAAGGGCGCGTACGGGTGCTCGAAGAGTCCTGCGCGGAACTTGACGCGGAGGATCCTGCGCACAGCGTCATCGATCCGCTTCATCGAGATCCGATGCTCGGCGAGCAGCTGCGCGCCGAAGTCTCGGATCAGCGTGCTCGTCATCTCGGAGTCCACCCCGGAATTGAGCGCGAGTGCCGCGGCGGCGGGGCCATCTTCGGCGACGCCGTGCCCACACTCGCCGGTGTCCGGTCTCTTCGGCGGGCACGCCCGCATCTCGGAGACGGCGGTCCAGTCGCTCTCGACGAACCCGTCGAAGTCCCACTCGCCCTTGAGGATCTCGTTCAGCGTGTAGTCGTTGCCGCAGCCCGGCACGCCGTTGATCGCGTTGAACGAGCACATGACGGTGTCCGCCCCGGCGTCGATCGCGGCCTTGAACGGCGGCAAATAGAAGTTCCGCAGCCGCTGCTCGGACATGTCCGTGGTGTTGTAGTCACGGCCGGCCTCGGGCTGCCCGTACGCGACGAAGTGCTTGGGGCTCGCGACGAGCTTGTCAGGCGCGCTGTAGTCCGAGCCCTGAATCGCCTTGACGCGCGCGGCCGCGAGGACCGAGTTCAGGTACGGATCCTCGCCGGCGGCCTCGGAAATCCGGCCCCAGCGCGGCTCGTGCGAGACGTCGACCATGGGCGCGTAGGTCTGCTTGAGGCCGACGGCGGCCGACTCCCGTGCACCGTAGCGGTGGTCGTCGAACGCAACCTGCGGGTCGAAACTCGCTCCCGCCGCGAGCGGGATCGGGAAGATCGTCCTGAAGCCGTGGATCGTGTCGAACGCGAACAGCATCGGGATCTTCAGCCGCGACTCCTCGACCGCGATGCGCTGGAGCTCCCTGATGCGGACCGGATCGGTCACGCTCAGAACCGAGCCGAGGCCATTGCGCACCTCGGCTTCGGTGACCAGAAAGTCCGGCAAAAGCTGGATCTGCTCCAGCTTCTCCTCGAGCGTCATCCTCGAGAGCAGGCGGTTCACCTGCGACTCGATGCTGCGGTCGGCGGGCTGGCGCGTTGCCTCGAGCGCCCGCTCGTCACTCGGCTGTGTCGCAGCGACGACGCCGCCGGCGAGCATCGTGCCGAGCACGAGGATTGCCACAGCGACCGCAGCTCTGGGTCTGAAGCTCTTCATGGCTTCCCCCCTCGATATGGATCGCTATCAGAGAGCCTTTACCCGCAAGGGTGCGAGCGAAACGTGCGCGGCAAAGAGCGATGATGGAGTCATGCGTGCGGCGGTCTGGCTGCTGATCGCGGCAACGCTCATTCCGATGGGCTGCGGCGGTGGCTCGCTCTCAGGTCAAGAACAGGTCTCTTTCGTCACGGTCGACACCGATCCGGACTGGTCCCCCGACGAACGCTTGATCGCCTTCGCCAGCAGCCGGAACACGGGTGGCATCTACGTCATCCGCCCGGATGGCACCGGACTGCGGCGGGTGTTCCGCGGCGCCGCCAGCAACGTCGATTGGTCGCCCGACGGACGCCGGATCGCGTTCCAAGATCGCGGCATCTACGTGGTGCGCTTCGACGGTGGCCGCCCAACGCTCGTCCTGCGAGGTACGGGATTCTCTCTCCCCGCGTGGTCCCCGAGCGGCGATGAGCTGGCGGTCGTGAAGGACGAAGCCGACCTGTCCACAGCGATCTACGTGGTGAGATCCGACGGCAAGAAGCTCCGGCGACTCCTTCAGCCGCAGCTCCGGCGATCGGATCCAAATTGGACGAGCGTCGCTGCTTCGGAAACGGAGCCGACCTGGTCCCCGGATGGACGGCAGATCGCGTTTCAAGCCGGAGACGGACACATCGTGGTTGTCAGGCTTGCGGACGGGCGCCGACACGAGATCGCGACTGGCTATGAGCCGTCATGGTCGCCGGACGGCTCGCGTGTCGCCTTCTCAGTCGACGATGCCGTATGGGTCGTTGCCGCGGACGGAAGCGACAACCCGCGTCGCGTTGCACCAGCTGGTGGTGATCCGTCGTGGGCACCACATTCCGACAGGCTCGTTTTCGAGGTACTCCACCATCGCGGCCGTTACTTTCGGAAAGCCGAGTCGCTCTCGCTTATCGATGCGACGGGCGACGACCTGCGGAAGCTCACGTTCGGAGGCTCGACCCGCGACGATCCGGGCTGGCGCAGGGACCTGGCGCCCGTGCCCTGAGCAGGCAGAGAGTCAACCGAGGGGGCGGTGTTGGCGCCGCCCCCTCGATCGTGGTGATATCGGGCTAGTGGGCGAAGACGCCCTGCGGTGTTCCAAGGCCGGTCACGTTGTCCCAGCCGGCGTTCGTGTGCTGCGTCGGCGAGCCGGAGTAGTCGTCGAACGTCCGAAGACGATCGGACGTGCCCGCACTCGCGTCGACGCTGTTGTTGAAGTTCCGGCGCGCGACGGCGGTCTTCACCGAGAGCACGTCGTAGAACGAGCCCGCGTTGGCGTAGAAGACGGGATTGGCGAAGCCGTGCGGATGTCCCGCCTTCTGATCGGCGAGCGCCATCAGCCCCGCGAAGATCGGGCTCGAGAGGCTCGTCCCGCCGATTCGGTACTCGTCGTAGTGCGCGCCCTCGGGGAACGTCTGGGTCTGTCCGATCAGCAGGCCCGTCTGTGGGTCGCCGAGTGCCGCGACGTCCGGGACTCCGCGACCGCTCAAGCTGAGCCCTGCGGCGGACTGGTACGAAGGCTCGGGGAAGATCCGGCTCACTCCGCCCCCGGAGCCGTAGAGCCAACCTGTGCGCGAGCAGGCGAGGGTCGCGGTGTTGCAGCTGTAGTCGCTCGTCCCCCACCCGGTCTCGAGAACTCGAGTGTTCGCTTGTCCGACACCGAGGCTCGTCCCGCCGACCGCGGTCACCCACGGGCTCGAGGCGGGCCAGTCCGTCGTCGCGAACCCGAAGGTCGCGGTCTCGTCTCCGGTGTCACCCGACGAGAAATAGACGCCGATCCCTTCTGTAGCCGCCTGGATGAGCGTGTCCTCGAAGGGCTTCACGTAGCCGGGCGGCAGGAGCTCGGTTGCGAACCCGTACGAGTTGGTCACGATCTGGGCCAGGTGCCGATCCACGACGTGGTTCATGGCCGCGTCGAGGTCCTGGTAGTTGTTCGGCGCGCCGACGTAGACGATCTTCGCGGCGGGTGCCATTCCGTGCACCGCCTCGATGTCGAGCGTCTCCTCGCCGTACCAACCTTGCGGATCCTGCGCCGGGTTCTGCGGTCGCCGGTAGATGCCCGGCGGCACGACCTGGACGAATTGCGACGGCCCCACCGTCGGGAGGCCACGATTGATCGACCACTGGTTGACGTCGGCCAGGATCGTCGGCGACGCGTAGGCGTCGATGACCGCGACGGTCTGCCCCGCCCCGTCGTATCCGGAGATGCCGTACGTCCCTTTGATCTGCGCAGGCGTGTAGCCCTTGACCGTCCACGATGCCGTGGCGGGGCTGGAGACATCGGTGAAGCCCGGCGGGTAGGCGTACGGCGAGACGAGCTGTGCCCAGTACGCAGAGAGCGGAGGAGCGTTACGGAACCCCGCCGACGGCGGCGCGTTCTTGTCGACGACGTGATCCGTCTCGACGAACACCGCACTGTCGTCAAGCCCGACGACGCCAGTGACGGTGTCCGCGAGCGCGTTGGGAATCGCGATGTCAGCGGAGGGCGAGCGAACCGTCTCGCCACGGACGCTGTACATCCCGAACTGTGTGCCAAAGGCAGCTTCCGCCTGCGCGACGGTTCCCTCTGCCGCCACGTAGTGGTTGTTTGAAGGCGTGTAGTCGACCTTGAAGCCCTGGTTCCTCAGCCAAGCCTGGACCGCACCGACCTGCGCCTGCGTTGGCGCGAAGCGCTTGCGGAAGTCCGAAGGCGTGAGGTACCGACCGTAGGACGAGCTGCCGGGGTCCGAGACCGCTTTCGCAAGCGCCTCGGCGCCCGCCTCGTCGTTCCACCCGAGGTAGACGCGGAAGCCCACGTTGCCGGCCGGATCTGCCGCACCTACGAGATTGCCTTGCTTGGCCCAGCGCGGCGCGCTGCCATGAAGCGTTGTGGACGAAGCGGCGCCCATCGCGCTTACCGAGAAGACGCCGAAGACGAGCATGGCGGCGACCGCGCTCGCCGTTGAGACTATTCGAAGCATTCCAGTCCTCCTGGGGGCACGCGTGTGAGCGGCCTAACGGAACTGGCCCCTTCTGCACGCGCGTCTCCTTTCGAATTGCCCCCTCCGCGCGGCGGCGGCGCACACAGTACGCGCGAGACGGCGCTAAGACAAGAGACCTATATCGTCTTGAACTGCTCGAACGGCTGGCGGCAGTTCTTGCAGTAGCGGAGTGACCGGCAGGGCGTCGGGCCGAAGATGTTCTCCAGCTCCGTCTCCATCGAGCCGCAGTAGGGGCAACGGAACGGGCCACGCTGGAGCTGGACCAGCTGCGGCGCGCCCTGGCCCCGCGGCGTTGGCGGCGCGAAGCCGGCCTCGCGGAGCTTCTCGCGGCCTTCCGGGGTGATCCGGTCCGTCGACCAGGAGTCATCTGCGATGACCTCGATCTCCGGCTCCGCACCGAGCTCGCGCAGCTTCGCGGACATCTGGTCGCGCATCACCTCGAGTGCCGGGCAACCGAGGAACGTCGGCGTGAACTCGACGCGCACCCGGCCGTCCTCGACCTCGACGTCCCGGACGACGCCCAGCTCGACGAGCGAGATCACCGGGATCTCTGGGTCCGGGATCTCGGCGAGCGCCTGCCAGACGGCTTCGGCCGTAAGGGCGCCGCTTGCGGTGCCCGCTTGCAGGGCATCCGGGCTTTGCCCGGTTGCCCGTCTGAAATGACCGGTCGACCCGATGGCGTGATTCGTCACGCTGTCACCATGTGGCGCCCACCACCGAACGGCGCACCATCGTCATTTCGTCCCAGAGGCCGGCGAACTCCGGGATGTGCTCTCCGCGCTCCATGACCAGCGGCCGAAGCTCTTCGAGCGCCTCGACGAAGCGCGGCTCGTCCTTCAACCGGTCGGACCACATCCGCGCGTGCATCCGGTGGTACGCCTCCTCGCGATCGATCTTCGCCGCGAGGCCGGCGACCTCGGGATCGTCCGACTCCATGAGCGCCTTGATCCGCGTTTCGTCGGCCGTCTCGTAGAGGTAGTGGCGCGCGATCGTCCGCGCCCAGTCCGGCACGAGCTGAAGCTCCACGAACTGGGAACACTGGTACTCGTCCGGGCGCCGGTCGAAGGCGAGCTCGTCCGCCGTCGTGCCGAGATCGCGCGCGACCAGCTCGTACAGCGCCCGCGCGTGTCCGATCTCGTTCTGCGCGATCGACGAGAAGGCGACGTCCTCTTCGAGAAACGGCGCGATTCCCGTCCACTCGGAGTTGCGCCAGCCGAGGACGAGCTCGTCGTCAGCGATCGGCAGGAGCAGCTGTGCCCGCTCGCTCACGTGCCTCCTTCAGCTTCTCCTTCAGCGGATAGCCGTCGACGCGGTGGTAGTTCCGCTCGAGCTCGTCCACGAACTCGTCGATCTCGGCGATCGCCTCGCGCGGAACGACCCACAGCGCGACCGACTCGCCTCGCCGCCCGTACTGCTCGCGGGCGTACCACTCGGCGAACACGGCGTCGGGCGCCTCGATCGAGCCCGCATGCTGGAACGGCTGCCCCTTCCGCTCCAAGCGAAAGACCTCGTAGATCACGCCGCTTCGGCGAGCATCGCGCGACGCACCCACGCCGTCTCCTCGCGGGTCGCGCGGCGGAGCCCGAGCCGCTCCTCGGTCTTCGGGCCATGTCCCGTGACGACGTACTTGAGCTCGTCCCAGTCGGGCTCGCTGTACTCCCAGACCCCCTCGTCGTTCTTCCCAAGCTTCGCGTCGGGGACGGTCAGGCCGAGCTCCCAGATCTGCGGGACGTAGCCGTCGAGGAACTGCTGGCGCGCCTCCTCGTTGCCCTGGCTCTTGATCCGCCAGATGTACATCGGATCGTCGTCGCGCGGAATCGGATTGCCGTGGAACTGCATCAGGGGAGCCCACCAGCGGTTCAGCGCCTCCTGGACGAGCTCGCGCTGCTCGTCAGTGCCGTTCATCATCGTGAGGATCACGTCGCGGCCGTGGAGGATGTGGAACGACTCCTCCCAGCAGATCTTCTTCATGATCCGCGCATAGGGCGCGTACGAGCACTTGAGGAGCGCCTTCTGGCTGATGATCGCCGCGGCGTCGACGAGCCAGGCGATCACGCCGACGTCGCCCCAGGTCTTCGTCGGGTAGTGGAAGACGTTGTGGAACTTGCTCTTGCCCGAGATCAGATCGTCGAGACACTGCTCGCGCGGCTTCCCCAGGTCCTCGACGACGCGGTAGATGAGCTGGGAGTGGCCGACCTCGTCCTGGACCTTCGCGGTCAGGGCGAGCTTCCGCTGCAGCGTCGGCGCGCGGAGGATCCATTCCCGCTCGGGAAGGACGCCCATCAGCTCCGAGTTCCCGTGCATCTCGATGAACTTGATGAGCTTCGCGCGGTACTCGTCGGGCAGCTCGTCGTGCGTTTCGACCTGCCCGCCGCCTTGTACGTACTCGAGGAACTCTTCGTCGGTCATCGCGCCTCCGTAACGAACGATCGTTAGGGTCCAATCGTATCGTGTCGAGCAGGCGGTCTGAGTTGACCCGGGAAGCCGCGCGTCTCTTCGCCGAGCGCGGCTATCACGGGACGTCGATCGGCGACCTCGCCAAGGCGATGGGCGTGCAGAAGGGCTCGCTCTATGCGCACATCGACTCGAAGCAGGATCTCCTCTACGAGGCAATGCGCGAAGGCGCAGAGGCCTTTCACGCCGCGCTCGACGAGATTCCGGACGACCTGAGAGTGACCGAACGCATCCGGCTGGCGCTCCGCGCCCACCTCCGCGTCGTGGCGGAGCAGCTCGACATCGCGACCGTCTTCGTCCGGGAATGGCGCTACCTCGAAGGCGAGCGCGCGGCCGAGTTCCTCGCCGAGCGGCGGCGCTACGAGGAGCGCTTTCGCGCGCTCTTCCGCGAGGGACGGGAGCTCGGCGAGCTCCGCACGGACCTCGACGACCAGGCCGCCGCCCTCCTCGTGCTCTCTGCGGCGAACTGGGCCTACACGTGGCTTCCGGCCGGCGCCGACACGGACGCCCTCGCCGACCGCTTCTTCGCGATTCTGGTCGACGGGATCCGGGGGTACTCCACGCCGGCGTAGGGGCCCGACGGGAGTGAGACCGGGCGGCGGAGTGAATCGGCCGCACGGGCCGAGCCCGTACGGCCTCCGAGCGGCATCGCAAGCGATGCCTTAGTCCACGCCGGCGTAGGGACCGGCTGAAGCCGGTCCCTACGGGCGATTCGTCTAGTTCAGGCCCTGCGTGACTGCGGCCAGGGCATCGACGATGCCGTGGCCGTACACGCCGTTGTAAACGGGCGTCCCCTCGCAGAACGTGTCGTACGAGGGATCACGGCCGAAGGCCGCGTAACTGAACGGGTTCGGAGTCATGCACGGTGTGTCAGTCGCCGTGCCCTCGAGGTACGCCTGCGTCAGGAGCGGGTTCAGCGTGACCCCGCCGCCACGCCGGTCGCCGTACTTCGAGATGATCAGGGCCGCGACGCCCACCGCGTGCGGCGACGCCATCGACGTGCCCTGGATCCACTGGTAGTACGCGCACGTCGAGCCCTTGCAGTCCCGGACCACGAATCCATCTCTCGGCGTGCCGTCCGGGGCGATCAAGTCGTCCGGGTCGCTCGCCGGGTAGGCGGCGAGGATCAGGTTCTCGGGCACCCT
>DASSCT010000204.1:0-7816 GCA_035697545.1 Gaiellaceae bacterium
CTCGGCGGAAAGCACCACCGCTGAAAACGGACGGGTGCGGGGCCGTCCACGCCCCGCACCCTCAACTGTGACTTAGCCTCTTCCTGCGGCCACGAACGTGGCTGACCACTTGAGGTGCACCGTCGACCTGTATCTCTCGCCGCCGTCTGTCTGATCGAACACGTAGGTCCTCTCCCGGCCGATGTTCGCTCAGGACGCGGAGGCAGGCCCGAATTTTCCACCGCTTACAACGAAGGAGGGGGTCCATGCAGATCACCAGTAATTCCATCGAGACGACGGCCGGGCCGAGCGAATGGTTCACCGGCGCGGTCTACATCGACGCGATAGCGACCCCGTCAGGGGCCTTGCGCCTCAACGCGAGCAGCGTCCACTTCACCCCGGGCGCCCGGACGGCGTGGCACACCCACCCGAACGGCCAGACGATCTACGTCACCGAGGGCATCGGCCTCGCGCAGCGCCGCGGCGGTCAGATCGAGGTCATCAGCCCAGGAGACCGCGTCTTCTTCGAGCCCGGCGAAGAGCACTGGCACGGCGCTGCCCCCAACCGTTTCATGACCCACCTCGCGATGCTCGAGGTCGACGACGAAGGCAACAGTGCGACCTGGGGCGATCACGTCACCGACGAGGAGTACGGCGCCGCGCCGACGTCATGACCTGAGCCGGCTGTCCGCCGTCAGGTGTCCAGGTCGACCGTATGCGGCACGAGCCACCCACCGTGCTCGAAGCCTCGGGCTCCGCTATCAGCCGGTGGCGAGCACGACGACGATCGTCGCCGCCCCGAGGAGGATGCCCACAGCCGTAAATGTCACCGCGACCTGCGCGTCGAGCGGGGCCCACTCACCACGCCGAACGGCGGCCTCGACCGCGTACTGCCGGCGGAGCCCGTAAGCAATGAATGCGATGCCGAGGAGCGAGTAACCGACGCCGAGCAGCTCGTACGGCCATGAAGCACCGCTCGAAAGCTCGGGGACGAGCTTGCCGGCGGCCAGGCCCACCGCCAGCGCAGTTAGCCCACTCCGCCACCAGGCGAGGTACGTGCGCTCGGCCGCGAGCCGGGTGCGGCGGGTCGCATCCTCGACCTCCACGCCGGCCATCAAACCACGGCCGGGAACCGACGGTCGGCCGCTACCCGGCGGCCGTTGCGAGGACGTCGCCGCTTGCCAGGACGACGCCGTCCTCGCAGCGTGCCTCGACCAGCCCGCTCTGGAACTGCTGACGGTAGAGCTGGGCGTAGAGGCCGTCCGCGGCAACGAGCTCTTCATGAGTCCCCTGCTCGACGATCCGGCCGCGGTCGAGCACGAAGATCACGTCGGCCGAGAGGATCGTCGAGAGCCTGTGCGCGATCGCGATCGTCGTGCGACTCTCCATCAGCGGCTCGAGCGCGTGCTGCACGAGCCGCTCGCTGGACGTGTCCAGCGCCGAGGTCGCCTCGTCCAGGATCAGCACTCTCGGGTCCTTCAGCAGCACCCGCGCGATCGCGAGCCGCTGCTTCTCGCCGCCCGACATCCGATAGCCGCGCTCGCCGACGACCGTGTCGTAACCGTCCGCGAGCTCCATGACCCGGTCGTGGATGGCTGCCGCGCGCGCGGCCGCATGCAGCTCGGCGTCGGACGCATCCGGCTTCGCGTAGAGCAGGTTGTCCCGGACAGTGGCGTGAAAGAGATAGGTCTCCTGCGTGACCATCCCGATCGCGTCGGCGAGGGAGGAGAGCTGCAGATCGCGGACGTCGTAACCGTCCAGCTCGACGCTGCCGCGCGTCGCGTCGTACAGCCTCGGGATCAGGTAAGAGATCGTCGTCTTGCCCGCGCCGCTCGGGCCGACAAGCGCGGCGAGCTGACCCGGCGCGACCTCGAGCGAGACGTCCTCGAGTGTCCAGGGCCTGTCCCCGTCCCGCTCAAGGGCCTCCTCGTAGTTGAACCAGACATCCCGGAGCGAGACCTCACCCCGGACGCGGTCCTTGGGCAGCGCTTTGGCGCCGGGAGCGTCGACGATCTCGTGCGGGAGATCGAGGTACTGGAAGATCCGCTCGAAGAGCGCCAGCGAGGACTGCACCTCGACCGACGTCTGGAGCATGTTCCCGATCGGGAAGAGGAGCCGAGTCTGTAGGGCCGTGAAAGCGACGATCGTGCCCGCACTCAGGCTCGACCAACCGGCGACGAGGAAGATCAGCGCCGGCGTGATGGCGAAGAACGACTGGACGAGGGCGAAGAAGGCGCGGCCGACCATCTGCTGGCGCACCTGCAGCCGCGCGAGCCGTAGGTTCTCCGCGCGGTAGCGCTCGACCGCTTCACGTCGGCGGTCGAAGACCTTGGCGAGCAGGATCCCCGAGACGGACAACGTCTCTTCGGTTAGCGCCGACAGCTCGGCGAGCGACTCCTGGGTCTCGCCGCTGATCCGGCGACGCACCCGGCCGACACGCCACGTCAGGTAGACGAAGACCGGCACGACGGCAAAGGACAGGAGCGTCAGCTGCCAGGAGAGCACGACCATCGCGACGACCGTGCTGAGCACCGTGACGACGTTGGAGAGGACGGACGACGCCGTGTTCGTGACCACACTCTGGACGCCGCCGACGTCGTTCTGCAGCCGTGACTGCAGCTCACCGGTGCGCGTTCCGGTGAAGAATCGCAGCGACATCGACTGCAGGTGCTCGTACAGCCGATTCCGTAGGTCCTGCATCACGTGCTGGCCGACGACGGTGGTCAGGTACGTCTGAACGACCGAGATCGCGGCCGAGACGAGCGGGATCGCGATCATGGCGCCGACGAGGATGTAGAGGAGGTGCAGGTTCCGGTCGCCGTCCGCCGGGAAGAGCGCGCGATCGAACACGGCCTTCGTCAGCAGCGCCGGCGCGACGCCCAGCGCAGACGTGACGAGGATCATCGCCAGCACCGCGGCGACCTGCCACCGGTACGCCCGGAACAGCCGCGCGATGCGCGGGATCAAGCGTCGTCCTTGCACTAGCCCGTCTCGGCGAAGCGTGTGAGTGCGTTCATTAGCGATCGCAACTTGAGCCCGCGCTTCGTGAGGCGGTACTCGACGCGCGGCGGCCGGGCGTCGACCACGGTTCGCGCCAGAACGCCGGCCTGCTCGAGGTCGGTCAGCCGCTGCGTCAGCGTCGCCGGCGGGATCTTGCCGAGCGCCTGGAGGAATTCGTTGAAGCGGACGGCGCCCTCGTGCGAGGCGTAGAGGATCGAAACCGTCCACCGCCGCTCGAGGAGGTCCGCCGCACGGCGGACATCCTCGGGAAGCGGTGCGCAGCTACGACAGCGCATGCGCCGGGCGCGACTCGAGCGAGAGCTCGAGTACCTCATCCAGGCTCATCACCGGGTGGAACTTCATCTCGTTGCGGACGTCTTCGGGGACGTCGTCGAGATCGGCTCGGTTCCGCTCGGGGATGATCACGTCGGTCAGGCCCGCAGCGTGGGCGGCGAGCGCCTTCTGCTTCAGCCCGCCGATCGGGAGCACGCGACCCTGCAACGTGACCTCGCCGGTCATGCCGACAGTGTGCTTGACCGGCCGGCCCGTGAGCAGCGAGGCGAGCGCAGTGGTCATCGTGATCCCGGCACTCGGGCCGTCCTTCGGGATTGCACCAGCGGGGACGTGAACGTGGAAGCTCGCGTCGTCAAAGTCGTTCTCGTCGATCCCGAGCTCCTCCGCGTGCGAGCGAACGTACGAGAGTGCGATGCGCGCCGACTCCTTCATCACGTCGCCGAGCTGGCCGGTGAGGACGAGCCCGTCCTTGCCCGGCATCTTGGTCGCCTCGACGAACAGCACATCGCCGCCCGTGCCCGTGACCGCCAGGCCGGTGGCCACGCCCGGCACCGCGGTCCGTTCGGCCGACTCCTGGAAGAAGCGCTGCCGCCCGAGCGCGTCGCGAACAGCCTGTTCGCCGATCGAGATCGGCGGCTCGGCCGTGCCGGACGCGACCGTCGTCGCGGTCTTCCGCAGCAGCTTGCCGAGCTCGCGCTCGAGCTGGCGAACGCCCGCCTCGCGCGTGTACTGGCTGACCATCAGCTCGAGCGTGATGTCGTCGATCGACACCTCGTCCTCGCGGAGACCTGCCCGGTCGCGCTGGCGCGGCCAGAGGTAGCCGCGGGCGATCGCGACCTTCTCGTCGACCGTGTAACCGTCGAAGCGGATGACCTCCATGCGGTCGAGCAGCGGGCCGGGGATCGTCTCCGCCATGTTCGCCGTGGCGATGAAGACGACCTCCGAGAGATCGAGCTCGACGTCGAGATAGTGGTCGCGGAACGAGTGGTTCTGGGCCGGGTCGAGCACCTCGAGCAGCGCAGCCGAGGGATCGCCGCGCCAGTCGGCGCCGACCTTGTCGACCTCGTCGAGCAGGATCACCGGGTTCATCGTCCCGGCGTCCCGCAGCGCGCGCACGAGCCGGCCCGGCAGCGCGCCGATGTAGGTGCGACGGTGGCCGCGGATCTCCGCCTCGTCACGCACGCCGCCGAGCGACATGCGCACGAACTCACGGTTCAGTGCGCGGGCGATCGACTCGCCAACCGAAGTCTTGCCGGTGCCGGGTGGCCCGATCAGCGTCAGGATCGCGCCGGAGCGCTTGTCCTCGGCGATGCCGCGCTCCTGCCGCAGCTTGCGCACGGCGAGGTATTCGACGATTCGCTCCTTGACGTCCTTGAGGCCGGCGTGGTCGGTGTCGAGGACCTCGCGCGCGTGAACAGGATCCAGCCGCTCCGCAGAGCGCTTCCCCCAGGGCACGGCGAGCAGCCAGTCGAGGTAGGTGCGGATCATCGAGGCCTCTCCGCTCTGGTCGCCCATTCGCTCCAGCCGGCCGACCTCGCGCTCGGCCTGCTCCCGGACCTCGTCCGGCAAGTCGGCCTCGGCGATCTTGCTGCGGTAGTCCTCCGAGACCGAGGCGTCGTCCTCGCCGAGCTCCTTGCGGATCGACTCGAGCTGACGGCGGAGGATGTACTCGCGCTGCTGGCGCTGCGCGCCCTCCTCGACGTCCTCGCGGATCCGCTCGCGGATCTGCAGCTCGGCCAGGCGCTCGCGCTGGAGCCGGAGGGCGAGCTCGAGCCGCTCGACTACATCCACTGCTTCGAGCAGCTCGATCCGCTGCTCGAACGTGGCCTCCGGCGCGTACGCCGCGGTGTCGGCGAGGGCGCCCACCTCGCGAATCGAGCGCACGAAGGCTGAGATTCGCCCGTCGTCACCGCGCAGCTGGAGGATCTCTTCGACCACGGCGCGGTACTCGCGCTCGAGCTCGCGGGTCTTGACGCCCGGCGGCTCTTCGTCGGGATGCTCCTGTACCTCGACACGGAGCCGGCCCTGCGCGTCTGTGTGGGCGCTCCCCGCAATTCCGCGGTGCAAACCCGAGAGGGAGACGGCCGTACCGCCGCCAGGCAAGCGAACACGCTCGGCGACCTCGGCGACCGTGCCGACCTTCGCGTACTCGCCTTCGTGGCGCGGCACGAGCAGGACGCGGTCCTCGTCGCCGACGTCGGCGGAGATCGTGACGTTCATGTTTGGGAAGACGACGATGTCGTCAAGAGGGACAAGCAGCAGCCTTGTCAACGCTTCTCACACCTTTCACTCGAGAGCTACAGGCTGAATAGTAGCTTCAGATAGTGAAGTTAGAGCAGCCGCCCGGAGGGGCTTAAACTCCGCGCCATGGACGTGTACACGGCTGTCGCGTCCAAACGGGATGAGCGGCGCTACGCCGAGCGGCCGATCCCCGAGGAGCTCGTGACCCGGATCCTCGACGCGGGTCGTGTCACGGGGAACTCCCAGAACCGGCAGAACTGGGAGTTCGTCGTCGTCTCCGATCGCGAGGCCCTCGCGGAGGCCGTGTACGTGCCCCGGAACGTGCGCACCGCCGCGCTCGCCATCGCGATCGTGTGCCCGCGTCCCGTCGACGCGGGGCGTGCCGCGCAGAACATGATGCTCGTCGCCTGGGGAGAGGGGATCGCCTCCTGCCCCAACGGCATTCGCGACGCCGAAGCCGCGGAACGGATCGTCGGCGCGACGCCCGCCATCGTCCTCTCGTTCGGCTATCCGGCGAAGCCGCGCGATCCGGAGTCCCGTCCCGCTGAGGAATGGTCGCGGCGCGCGAACCGGAAGCCACTCGAGGACGTCGTCCGGCGAATCTAGGCGGACGGTCGGATGAAGCGCTCAGGATGGCGAGCGAACTCGCCGGCACATGAGAGCGAGCAGAACAAATAGGCGTCTCCCTCGTGCACGAGCCGCCCGGCGGCGCGTTCGGGGTCGACCACCATCCGGCAGACGGGATCAACGGGAAGGCGACCCCCGGCCGTCTCACCGACTCGGAGCGCAGCGAAGATCTCGACCGGTTCTGCGACGTTGCGCAGCGTCTGGCGCCCGCGCGACTCGTACAAGACCCCTTCGAGGTCGGGCACGAGTGCCGCCGTTTGGCCCGTGAGCAGAACTTCGCCGCCGCTGGCCAGTGCAGAGACGCGCGCGGCGAGGTTGACGCTCGCGCCGAAGTAGTCGCCGTTTCGCTCGACGGCGGGCCCGTGGTGGAGGCCGACGCGGACGGCCGGAGCTCCGTGCTCCGTCATGAGGTCGTGTGCGATTCGCAGCCCAAGCAGCACCGCGTCGTCGGGAGCCGGGATTCGCAGCATCAGCGCATCCCCCACCGTCTTGACGTGCTCGCCTCCAACGGCAGGTAGCTCGGCCTCGACAGCCTGCGAAAACTCTTCGACCAGCTTCACAGCCTCCTCGTCACCGTGCGCCTCGGTGAGGGCGGTGAAGCCGGCGATGTCGGCGAAGACGAATGTGCCGGCGGCGTCCGCCATCGCGTCAAACGCTACTTGCAGCGAGCGCTCGGACTACCGTTCGCCCCTTCATGTCCGCGTTCGACGAGTACCTCGCCACTGTTCCAGAGCCGCAGAGGGCGGAGCTCGAACAGATCCGCCAGGTCGTTCGGCGGACGGTGCCGGACGCAGAAGAAGGGACGAGCTACGGGATGCCGGCCTTCAAGTACGAGAATCGTCCGTTGCTGGGCTTTAGAGCGAGCAAGAACCACCTCAGCGTCTTTCCGTTCAGCCCGGAGGCGGTCGACGCCGCTCGTGATGAGCTAGCCGGGTTCGACCTTTCGAAGGGAACCGTCCGATTCACGCCCGAGAAGCCGATCCCCGACTCGGCGTTGCAGCGGCTCCTGCGCGAGCGCATGCGTGAGATCGAGAGCGGTTAGCGCGTAAGACCGCCCCGTCGGCGGACACACAAACGCGCGAAGGCATCGCTCACACGGGAGGTACAGCATGACCCTGCAGATCAACCGCCGCGCAGCCCAGCTCGCCGTCGCCGCGCTGGTTACGGCACTCACCGCAGCGTTCGTCGCGCTCTCAGCTGTGCGGTCCGGCGAGGCCCAGGCCTCGGCGTCGGCGACCCCGAAGCTCTCGACACGAGCTGTTGCCTTGCGCGCCGCGATGGACAAGCTCTGGGAAGACCACATCACCTGGACGCGGATGGTGATCGTCGACTTCGCCGCCGGGCTGCCCGACTTGAAGGTGGCGGAAGCGCGACTCCTGCGCAATCAGGCCGACATCGGCAACGCGATCAAGCCGTACTACGGACGCGCGGCCGGCATCAAGCTCACCCAACTGCTGCGCACTCACATCCTCGAAGCAGTCCCCGTGCTCGAAGCGGCGAAAGCCGGCGACAAGAAGAAGCTGACGCAGGCGCTCGACGCTTGGTACGCAAACGCGCGGCAGATCGCCGACTTCCTCAGTAGCGCCAACCCACACAACTGGCCGCGCGGGATGATGAGGTCGATGATGAGGCAGCACCTGGCGCTCACCACGAAGGAAGCGGTCGCACGCCTGAG
>DASSCT010000205.1:0-9069 GCA_035697545.1 Gaiellaceae bacterium
CGATGATCCGCACCTACCTCGACGGGCTGATCGCCGTGCCCTGGTCCGAGCGCTCCCAGGAGCGACTCGACCCGGCCGGCGCCCGCGACGTGCTCGACGCCGACCACGCCGGTCTCGAGGACGTCAAGGACCGCATCACCGAGTACATCGCCGTGCGCAAGCTGCGCATCGAGCGCGGCATGACCGAGGAGGCGCGGGCAGCCGGCGCGATCCTGACCCTGATCGGCCCGCCGGGCACCGGCAAGACGTCGATTGGCGAGTCGATCGCGCGCGCGACGGGGCGCGAGTTCGTCCGCATGTCGCTCGGCGGCGTGCGGGACGAGGCCGAGATCCGCGGCCACCGGCGCACGTACATCGGCGCGCTGCCGGGCCGGCTCGTCCGGGCGCTGCGCGACGCCGGGACGATGAACCCGGTGATCATGCTCGACGAGGTCGACAAGGTCGGCGCCGACTGGCGCGGCGACCCGAGCGCGGCCCTGCTCGAGGTGCTCGACCCGGCGCAGAACCACGCGTTCCGCGACCACTACCTCGACGTCGAGATCGATCTGTCCAACGTGATGTTCATCGCGACGGCGAACCAGCTGGAGACGATCCCGCCGGCGCTGCTCGACCGCATGGACGTGATCCAGCTCTCCGGCTACACCGAAGAGGAGAAGCTCGGCATCGCCCGCAAGTACCTCGTCCCGAAGCAGCTGAAGGCGACCGGGCTGGATCCGGAGTCGGTTTCGGTGACCGAGGGCGCGCTCCGCACGGTCATCCGCGAGTACACGCGCGAAGCCGGTGTCCGTAACCTCGAGCGCCAGCTCGCCGCGCTCTTCCGCAAGGCGGCGCGCCAGGTCGCCGAAGGGAAAGCGGGAAAGGTCACTCGCATCGACGAGCGCCGCGTTCGGCGCTGGCTCGGCCCCCGGCGGTTTGCCGGCGAAGTGCGGAGGCGGACTTCGGACCCCGGTGTCGCGACCGGCCTCGCCGTCACGGCGACCGGCGGCGACGTCCTCTTCATCGAGGCGAGCGCCTATCCGGGGCGCGGCCGGCTCAACGTCACCGGCCAGCTCGGCGAGGTCATGCAGGAGTCCGCGCAGGCCGCCCTGTCGTGGGTGCGGTCCCATGCGGAGCAGCTGGGGGTCGATCCGCAGTGGTTCTCCGAGCATGACATCCACGTGCATGTTCCCGCCGGCGCGGTGCCCAAGGACGGGCCGTCCGCCGGTGTCACGATGGTCACGGCGCTCGTCTCGCTCGTAACCGGGCGACCGGTATCCGAGGAGGTGGCGATGACCGGCGAGGTCACGCTCACCGGCCAGGTGCTGGCGATCGGCGGCGTGCGCGACAAGGTGCTCGCCGCCCAGCGCGCGGGTATTCGCACCGTCGTTCTCCCGAAGGAGAACGAGCCGGATCTCGAAGACCTGCCGAACGAGACTCGCAAGGCCATCGAGTTCGCCCTCGCCGATCACGTCGACGAGGTGCTGGCCACGGCCTTTGACGGCGCCTCCCCCGTGGAAGCGCCGCGACGCGTAGGATCGCCGGAGCGAAAGGCCGCGGCGCCCGCATAAGCGGCGTTTGCGGGCTTCGGGCCCGGGGAATTAGGGCCTACTCGAACGAAGGCGAGACGAAAGGACGGCCGGGATGGCCAACGCGAAGGACAGGCTCAGCGACGCGAAGCCGTACGTGCAGCGGGCGCTGCAGGACGAGGAAGTCCGCGAGAACGTCAAGAACGCGATCGCCGCGGCGCGTGAGATCTACGACGAGCTGATCGGGGCTCGAAAGCCAAGCGCTGTCGCGGCACGGGTCGCGACGGACAAGGAGATCCAGGACAACCTGCGCTCCGCGCTCGACGAACTCAAGAACGCCGCGAACAGGGTTCAGGGCAAGAGCGAGCACTCCGCTCGCAATGCGACGCTCCTCCTCGCGGGGATCGTGCTCGGAATCCTCTTCAATCCCCTCACGGGGCCGCCGACCCGCCGCTGGCTCTCCGACCGGATTCTCGGCGAGAGCGAAGGCGAAGCCGAGCTCCCCTCCGGGAACGGCAGCCCCGTTACCTAGTAGCGGGCCGTCAAGGCCCTGGCACGGCGCGCGCGAGCGGCTCCAGGCGCTTGCGCGCGCTCCGCGCCAACCCGGCGAGCGATCCGTCCCCGGCGACGGATCCGGTCGCACGCATTGCGCGCCGGAGCGAGGCCGGCTCGAGCCCTGTCGCGCTCGAGATGTCGTGCGACTGAAGCAAGATCGCCCCGGGTTTCGGCGCATGGCTCGAATCGGAGATCAGCGGCGCCCAGCCGGACACGCTGGTCAGCGGGAGATCGGTCAGGTGCTTCCACGCGTTCAGGTACGGGTAGGGCGCGACGGCGCCGTCGTAGCCCTTGTACAGAAGCGACGTGGGATGAATCTCGAAGTGGAGGTGGTAGGGCGTGTGTTCGGCGTCTCCCGTGTTGCCGACAAACCCGAGCACGTCGCCCGCCTTGACCTGGGCGCCGTTCACAGCGAGCGGCGAGTACGCCGAGAGGTGCGCATAGTAGAACTCGTTGCCCGCCCGGTCTTGCAACCAGAGCCGTAAGCCTCCGATGTCGTTCCAGCCGACCGAGTAGACCGTCCCGCTCGCGACGGCCAGGATCGGCGCGCCCAGCGGCGCGAAGATGTCTTCTCCGTGGTGCCAGCCCGTGTCGGCTCGCGCCGCGCCGAAGCTGTCGGTGTACGACGCCGCACCGTAGACCGGGAAGACGTAGCCGCCGGCGGTCAGCTTCGGAAACACCCCGAGCGGAATCTTCTGAATCGGCGTCAGCGGTTGGGTCTTCTCCGATTTCTTCGGTTCCACCTGCTTCGGCTTCAGCTTGGGCTTCGGCTTCGGCGCTACCTTCTTCGGCGGAGGCGGCGGCGTCACGTCTCGGTGGATCTCCGCCGACACGTTCGTATAGCCAATGACGATCTCCGTGCCGGCCGGAGCGCCGGCATGGTCCGCGGTTAGGGCGACGACGACGGCCGTGGTCCCTGCCGCGTAGCCTCTGACGCCCGAAGAGCTGTACGCACCGGCGGATTGCTGCAGCACCGAGACCGACCCCCAGGTGCCGTAGGACGTGCTCCCTCCGACCGGCTGTCCCAGCACGACGAGCCCACTCACCCCGGATCCGTTCGTGTCGCCGTTGACGGATTGCGGGCTCGCCTTGGCCGTGGCCTGGGCGGACACGGAGCCGATCGTGATCTCCCCGCCGAACAGGGAGACACCAGAGACCTGAGCCGTGGCGCTCCCCACGTTCGTCGCACCGCCTTCCGTCCCGGAAACCGACGAGGAGATCGATGCAGCTTGTGCGATGGAGCCGTCGGCCGGATAGGCGAAGCCTCCCCCGGCTCCGGATGACGCCGGCGGGCCGGAGACAGCGCCGGCAGTCGCGCCGTCCTGGCCCGGCACCGAGACTTGGATGGAGAAGGCCGTTGCGCTCGCTGATCCACCGCTCGTCACCGACCGAGCTCCGGTCGAGCCGGTCAGCGCGAGGACCGCGAGGATGCCGACGGCGAGTGAATGCCTCCCAGCCATCGACCGCAGATTAGGCAATCGCGCGGGACGCCGCATGTCGGCTTTCGACCTGCGCCGTCGCGTCGAGGCTCCTGAAACTGAGAATCACTATCATTGACCGGCGATGGGGCGGACGAGAAGACCACCGAACCGACGGGCGGGGCGGGGGAACGAGTACCGCGGATTGACGCTTCCTGCCCGGACTCGGCTCACCCCCCAGCGCCGCTCGCTGCTCGACCTGATCGCCGACGCCGATGGGAGCTTCACGGCCGTCGATCTCTTCCAGCAAGCCCGGCGGCGCAAGCCCAAGCTGGGCCTGGCGACCGTCTACCGCACGATCGAGCTCCTGCGACGGACGGGGTCGGTTCGCCCCCTGGTCGGCGACGCCCGGCCCGCCTACGTCCGTTGCGACCCCGGCCACCACCACCACCTGGTCTGCCTCAGCTGCGGCGCAGTCGAAGAGACGGAGTTGTGCGGCGCGCCGAGCCCGAGCCAGCTCCGCCGCCGTTACGGATTCACGGCCGAAGGACACGAGCTCGACATCTACGGCACCTGCGCGCGCTGTTCATGAACTGGATCGCCGTCCCGCTCGCCGGCCTCACCGTCGTCTCGACGCTCGCCGGCGGGGCGTTCGCGCTCCGGCTCCACCGAGAGCTCAAGACCGCCATCGCGCTCTCCGGCGGGATCGTCGTCGGGGTCGCCCTGTTCGATCTCATCCCCGAAGCGTTGGACGCGATCGGCGACCCGCGCCGCGTCACCACCCTGGTCGGCGCCGGGTTCCTCCTCTTCTTCGTCGCGCACCGATTCCTCGTCCTCCACCATCGAGACGAAGCCGAGCAGGCTCGCACGCACGCCGAGGTCGGCGCGTTGAGCGCCGGCGCGCTCGCGTTCCACACGTTCACGGACGGCCTCGCGATCGGGCTCGCATTCGGCCTCAACACCGAGACGGGGATCCTCGTCCTGGTCGCGGTGATCTCCCACGACTTCGCCGACGGGATCAACGCCGTCACCTTCATCCTCAGGCAAGGGGGAACCAGGGGCGTCGCGCTTCGCTGGCTCGCGCTGGTCGCAGTCGCGCCGCTCTTCGGGGCGCTGACCGGATCGGCAATCGACATTTCCGAGCGCACGCTCGCCCACCTGCTTGCCGTCTACGCCGGGATCTTCATCTACATCGGTGCCTCGGATCTCCTGCCCGAAGCGCACGAGCATCCTTCGGCCCGTCGCATGGCCGCGACGATCGCCGGCTTCGTGGCGGTCTTCCTGGTCGCGACGTACGTCGGGAATGCCTAGGTCTCGAGCCGCTTCTTGGCAAAGTCGCGGAAGCGCTGCCGGGTCTCTTCGTCCGGCCCTAGCGACTCTTCCTCGGCGTACGCCGGATCGGCGGCGATCTCCTCGGCGACGGCCCTGACCTCGCGGGCCACGGCCGCGCGATGCTGAGGATCCACAAGCAGCCGCTCGACCCAGGTCTCGAGCCCGTCGTCGGGCCCGAAGTCCTCTTCGACGAGCAGCTCGCCGAGGAGCAGGCCGACCCGGATGAACGCGAACGTGCGGAACGCGAGCAGCCGGTGCGGGGAGGAGACAAGCCGGTCGAGCTCCGAATCCTCCGCCTGGATCTCCGCAACGAGGCTGCCGATTGGCTCGTCCACGACCGGCATCCAAAGCTCCTCGCGGCGCGGCATGAGAGGAGTCTAGGCACGAAGCGAGTGACTTAAGGTGGCCCGGTGAGCGCGTCGGTCGCCCTCGTCCGCTTCCGGAGCGAGCCCGAGCAGGCCGCCGTCCTGCTCGACGTCGACGGAACGCTCGCGCCCATCGTCGAGCGCCCCGAAGAGGCAGCGGTCCCGGAGGTAACACGTGCCGAGGTCGCGCGTCTGGCGGCGCGCTACGCGCTCGTCGCCTGCGTGAGCGGGCGCGAGTCGGCCGACGCGCGCCGGTTGGTCGACCTCGACGGAATCGAGTACATCGGCGTTCACGGGCTCGAAGGCGACCCGAATGCCGAGAGCTTCACAGCACAGCTGGAGGCCTTCGCCGAGCGCGCGTCCTGGCCCTGGACGGTCGAAAACAAGGCCGGGGTGACGCTCACGTTTCACTACCGAGAGGCATCAGATGAGGCAGAAGCCCGCCGCCGAGCCGAGGAGATCGCGCGGGCCGCGGAGGAAGTCGGGCTGGCGACGCATCATGGCCGCAAAGTGCTCGAGGTTCGACCCCCGGTACAGACCGACAAGGGAACTGCCGTCCGCCGGCTCCTCGACGAGCGGCCGATCATGCGCGCGCTCTACGCCGGTGACGACACGACCGACCTCGACGCCTTCCGAGGGCTGGACGAGGCCGGCCTCGACGTGGCGCTCAAGGTCGCCGTCGCCTCGGCCGAGACGAATCCGGCGTTGCTCACCAGGGCCGACATCGTCGTCGCCGGCCCCGGTGAGCTTCTGAGCTTCCTGAAAACGCTCTAGACGGCCCTTAGGCAGCCTCGAGCATCGGCTCGGCGGCCTTCTCCTCTTCGACGATTCCCTCGAGGTCCCGGCGACGCACGAGGAAGAGCGCGACGAGGATTCCGGCCGCGGCGATCACCGCGCCGCCGGTGAACGCAGCCTCGAAGCCGTTCGTGAGCGCGTCGGCCCGAGAGGTGCCCGAGGCGATCTCGTCGCTCGTCGTCGAGGTCGCAATTGCCGAGAGCGCCGCGATCCCCAACGCGCCCCCGATCTGCTGCGAGGTGTTGAGCAGGCCCGAGGCCAATCCGGCCTCAGCGGGCTGGACGCCGGCGAGCGCGGCGATCGAGATCGGCACGAACGTGAAGCCCAAACCGGCGGCGATCACGAGGAAGCCGGGCAGCAGGTCGCTGAGGTATGAGCCTCCGACCGAGACCTGCGTGAAGTACACGAGCCCGGCCGTCAGCAGCGTCATCCCGATCGCGAGGACCGGCTTGACGCCGACTCGGTTCACGAGCTGAGCGGCGACAGCCGACCAGACGATCGCCGTTCCAGCCACGGCCAGGTAGGCCACGCCAGTCCTCATCGGGGAGTACGCGAGGACCTGCTGCATGTAGAGCGTCAACATCAGGAACATCGAGAACATCGCGGTGCCCAGGATCAGACCTGCGAGGTTCGCCGCAGCAACCGTCCTCAGCCGGAAGATCGAGAACGGCATCAGCGGCTCCTTGGCGCGGAGCTCCCAGACGACGAACCCAGCCAGCAACACGATGGCCGCTGTGAAGAACCCGAAGGTCTCGCCGGAGGTCCATCCGTAGCTGTTCGCCTGCGTGATCGCGTAGACGAGCGTGACGAGCCCCCCTGTCACAAGGACGGCGCCGGGCGCGTCAAAGCTCTTGACGTGGGCGTCCCGGCTCTCCGTGAGCAGGAACGGGGTCACAGCGAGCGCGGCGAGCCCGACCGGAACGTTGATGTAGAAGATCCACTCCCAGCTGAGCCAGTCGGTCAAGATGCCGCCGAGCAAGACGCCGGCAACCGCCCCGAAGGCTCCTACTGCGCCCCAGACGCCGAGCGCGGCGTTCCGCTCACGTCCTTCCGCAAACGTGGTCGTCAAGATCGACAGAGCCGCCGGCGTGATGATCGCCGCGCCGAGACCCTGGATCCCGCGGGAGATGATCAGCGCGTCGTCACTCCAGGCGAAGCCGGAGAGCAACGAGGCTGCGCTGAAGACGACGATGCCGGCGATGAACAGCCGCCGCCGGCCGAGGAGATCGGCGGCGCGTCCGCCGAGCAGCAGGAATCCTCCGAACAACAGTGCGTAGGCACTGATCACCCACTGGAGGTTCTCCTGCGAGAAACCGAGGTCGACCTGGATCGACGGTAACGCGACGTTCACGATCGCGATGTCCAGGACGACCATGAACTGCACGGTGGCCAGCAGCGCGAGCGCCAACCACTTGTGGCGAGCCGTACCAACCATCAAAGCATCCTTTCCGTAGCCATCACCTCTATGTCGAACGAAGCCCTGCCAAATCGACAGGGGCTTGTGAAACTACAGTTCTCACTTGCGTTTTGCAAGTCACAACTTCACAAACGCAAGGATGCGGCTATAATTCCCGCGAAATGGCAAAGCGCTACGCCCAGTACTGCCCGGTGGCTCACGCACTCGAGCTCGTCGGCGAGCGCTGGGCGCTCCTCATCGTCCGCGAGCTCTTGGGCGGGCAGAAGCGCTACACCGACCTGGCCGCGGCCCTGCCGGGGATTGGGACGAACATTCTCGCCTCGCGGCTGAAGGACCTCGAGCGGGCCGGCGTCATTCAGAAGCGACGCCTGCCACCGCCGGCCGCGGCGAACGTCTACGAGCTCACTCCGTACGGCGAAGAGCTCCGCGAGCCGCTCTACGCCCTGGGCCGCTGGGGTGCCCGGTCGCTCGGCCCGCCGACCTCCGGTGATTCCCTCGCGCCCGGATGGCTCGCCAATGCGGTGCGCGCGACCTGCACTGCCGGCTGCCTTCCGGACAAGGTCTTCGAGCTTCGCGTCGACGACGACGCCGTGACCGCCCGCTTCGTGGACGACGAGCTGCTGGTCGAGATGGGCTCCTCTGGGGGCGCGGACACGATCATCGAGACCGACCCGGCCACGCTGTTCTGCATCGCCTCAGGTGAGATCTCGACGCGCGAGGCGCTCAAGACGAAGGCGCTCAAGGTGACCGGGGACCGGACCGACGCCGAGCACTTTCTCTCCTTGTTCAGCTTCGACGAGCCGCGGCACTCATCCCGCACGCTCGAGCACGTCTGACAGCCGCTCGACGTAATCGCCGGTCCAGCGTTCGCCTTCGGCGGTGAGCTGCTCGCCCGGCGCGCGGAGCTGGAGCGCGGTCATGCCTGCCCGCTCGGCGCCCGGGAGCTCGTCGTTGGCACCGTCGCCGACGAAGAGGCAGTCGCCGGCCGTGACGCCGAGCTCGTCGCACGCCAGCTGATAGATGCGGGGATCCGGCTTGCTGAAACCGACAGAGCACGAGAAGACGGTCGAGTCGAACAGCGTCCAGAACGGCGTCCGTTCCCACACTTCGGGAACGTCCTGCGAGCACGCACTGATCATCCCGAGCAGGTGACCGCGGCGCCGGAGCTCCTCGAGCGTCGCAACGGCGTCTTCCCGCGGCACGAGCGACCTGAACGTCCAGTCCCGGCGCATCGTCATGACTGCCTCGAGGTCGCCGGGCAGCCGGAGCTCTTCGGCAATCGAACGCAGGTGCGGCTCGATCGGCCCGAGCTCACGCTCCCTCCTGCGGCTAAGCCACGCCCCGTGGAACGTCTCCGGGTCGGCGCCCCAGGTCTCGGCGAGCCGCTCGTTCAGCTCCTGTGCCGACGCGGCCGGCCAGGGGACCAGCGTCTGCCAGAGGTCGAAGACAACGGCCCGGTACCTCATGACCGCTTCCGGCGCTTCTCGATCTGCTTCCAGGAGCGCGTGTTCAGGATCTGATCCTTCGTCAGCCACGCGCGCCGCGCCTGCGCCACGCCGAGCTCCGTGTAGGCCAGGGCTGGAACCTGGTGCGCGTCGGTCGAGATGACGAGGTCGAGACCGGCCTCGCCGGCAAGCCGTGCATGCCAGTCGCGCAGGTCGAGCCGGTCCGGCTGGGAGTTG
>DASSCT010000206.1:0-3401 GCA_035697545.1 Gaiellaceae bacterium
TTGTCTTAGGGCTGGCGTGCGAGCCGCCATGCCGCGCGCGGGTCGAGGCGGGGACCGCTGTGGAGGAGGCCGTGGGCGTAGACGCGGCCGGCGAAGCGGACGAGCGTGTAGATCGCGGCGAGGACGAGTGCGACCGCGAGCGCGTGCTGCCAGAGCGGTACCCCGACGAGGGCGCTGCGGGCGGGAAGCACGAGCGGCGCGGTCAGCGGAAAGACTGTGAGCAGGCTTGCGAGAGGCCCCTCGGCGTCCGTCGAGAGCGCCACGTAGCCGGCGAAGTAGACGGCCAGGAGCGTGTAGGTCACGGGCTGCCCTGCGGTCTCCGCGTTCTGCTGGCTGGAGGCGAGCGCGCCTGCGACTGCGTAGGCGACCGCGTAGAGCGCGTACCCGAGCACGAACCAGGGGATGACGAGTGCCATGTCGCCGCCTAGCTCGGCCGGCGCGTCGAAGACTCCTGCGGCGAGCATGACGGCGGCGAGGCCGGCGACGAGCGCAAGTTGCGCGAATCCGAGCGATCCGATCCCGATCACCTTGCCGGCGAGGAGGTGGCGCGGTCGCACCGCCGACAGGATCAGCTCGACGACGCGGTTGTTCTTCTCCTCGACGACCCCGCTGATCACCCACTGGCCGTAGAACGCAAGCGACATGAGCAGCAGGATCGAGCCGGCATACGCGACCAAGGTGGCAGCGTCATCGGTCTCCGCCTCCGGAGGATGGAGCGTGCCGGTCGTCAGCTCGGGTGAGGGTGGCAGCTCGTTGCGAAGCGCGCGCACGGCCGTGTCGGCGACTGCGGCGGCCTTCGGGTCGACGTTGTCTCGGAAGACGAGCCGGTCGTCGGACAGCAGCAGCAGCGCATCGACCTTCTCGGCCTCGAGCAGCCGGCGTCCGGCGGCGGCCGAGTCGACCACGCTTAGTCGTACCGTTGCGTCGTCGAACGGTTGCGCCGCGCGTTGAAGCGCGGCAGCGAGGCCGGGCGGCGCCGGAGCCGTCACTGCGACTCGGTAGGTCTTCTCGGAATCAGCCAGCCGTCCGAGGAGGGCCGAGCCGCCAACAAGCGCGAGGATGAGGAGCGTCGCGGCGAGGAAGGCTTTGCTGCGCAGCCGCTCGCGGATCTCGCGCGAGGCGACGAGCGTGATTGCGCGCCGCCCGCTCATCTCGCGACCAGCTCCAGGAAGAGCTCGGCCAGGGAGGGTGGCCCATAGTTGAACTCGATGACCCGGGCCGTCCGCTCGGCAGTGGCAAGCACCTGCTGCGGATCGACATCTCGGCCGACCAAGAGCCGCAGGTCGCCGTTGCGGCGCTCAACGAGCTCCACGCCGGCGACCTCCGGTAGCCACTGCGGTGGCGCTCCCTCGAGCTCGAGCTCGATCCGGCGCCGCTGCGAGGAGCGCTTGAGCGCGTCCACGTCGCCGGTCGCGACGATGCGGCCGTGGTCGATGATCGCGACCTCCTCACAGATATCCTCGACGAGCTCGAGCTGGTGGCTCGAGAAGAGGACCGCGGCGCCGCGCTCCTCCTCCTCGCGAAGCACCTCGGCCAGCGTTCGCACCGCGACTGGGTCGAGGCCGGCGAACGGCTCGTCGAGGACGAGCAGCTCCGGCTCGTGCACCAGTGCGGCCGCGAGCTGCACGCGCTGCTGGTTGCCGTGCGACAGCTCCTCGACCTTCGCGCCCACGCGATCGGCGAGGCCGAGCCGCTCGAGCCAGGTCAAGGCGGCGACGCGGGACGCGCGGGTGTCCAGCCCGTGCAGGCAGCCGAAGTAGGCAAGCTGCTCGCCGACCGGCATCCGCGGGTAGAGGCCGCGCTCCTCCGGCATGTAGCCGAACCTCAGCCGCTCGTCGAGCCCGACCGGCCGCCCATCCCATAGCACCTCACCGGCGTCGGGCGGGACGAGCCCGAACACAGCGCGCATCGTCGTCGTCTTCCCGGCACCGTTCGGTCCGAGGAAGCCGAGCATCCGTCCGCGCTCGATCGAGAACGAGCAATCCGCAAGCGCCTGCACGATCCCGAACCGCTTGCTCACATGCGAGACGCTGAGCATCTGCTTCCTCTGAAGACACCTCCAGGATCACCTACCGAGCTGGCAGCCGCATCGGGACGTTCCCTTAAGCGCGTGTGGGAAAGCCGCATCTGAGTCCCGATCAGAACACCTGATCGCCGGTCTAGGCGGGGGTGTGCGACCTCGCGTTCGATTGCTGCGCGCTAACCACAGCACGGATCAGCGCCTTCCCCGATGCCTTCGCGCTGTCAGTGCGCGACGCTGGCTTTGGCTCGGAAGGAGGTGATTCTCGTGTCTACGGAGATGCTTACCAAGGACGAGCACCGGGTCGCGCAAACGCCTCCGCCCACGGCCCTTGCGACGGAGGAGGCCGAGCTTCGCGCCGCAGCGCGCCGTCAGCTCAAGCGCGTGCGCAGGTTGAAGATCAACGTTGCAGCGTGGGTGTTGGGCTCGACCCTGATCACGGGGCTCTGGGTGCTCAACCAGTGGCAGGCCAACGGCGCGTTCGAGAGCTTTGGCCACGAAGGGAGCTCCGGCCAGTGGAACCCGACGCTCTGGGCATTGGGCGTCGGAATCTGGGGGTTGATCGTCGGGCTCATGGCGCTGCGGGTCCACTTCGAGCAGCCCGCGACGGCGACGGAGGTCGAGCGCGAGGTCGAGGGCTTGCGATCGCACCTCACGGCCAGGGGCGCACCCACGGCTGCCGAGCTCCGGCGTTTCACGCGCAGGCGGCTCGAGCGCATCGGTCGGTTGAAGTTCCAGGTCGCTTCTTGGGTCCTGGCGATGGTTGTGCTGACGCCTCTGTGGGCGCTGATCGAGTGGCAAGACAACGGCGGCTTCGAGCGCTTCAGCAACGACAGCCAGCCGGGTGACTGGGAGCCGTGGATCCTCTACGTCGGTGGGGCCTGGGCGCTCGTCATCGCGATTCGCGCGGTGCGTGCATACGTCGAGTGGCCCACGACGGAGGCGACGATCGCTGAAAGGACAAGGAGATGACAGTTCTCGTCACCGCAGCGAGTAAGCACGGTGCAACGCGCGAGATAGCCAAGGAGATCGCGCGCGTGCTCGACCAGCACGGTGTCGCGACCGAGCTTCTCGACATCGACGAGGTCAGCGACCTCTCCAGCTACGACGCCTGCGTGGTCGGAAGCGGGATCTATCTGGGCACCTGGCAGAAGAACGCCCGACGCTTCCTCGACACCCACGCCGCCGAGCTCGCCCAGCGCCCGACGTGGCTGTTTGCCAGCGGCTCCATCGTCGGAGAGCCACCCGTTGCTGACGACCCGGACGCCCTTCGACCTGGTCTAGTCGAGAGGCTGGTCGAGACGACGCATGCGCGTGAGCACAAGCTCTTCGCCGGCAAGTTGGACACGAGCAAGCTCGGCCTGCTCGAAAAAGCTGCCGT
>DASSCT010000207.1:0-6073 GCA_035697545.1 Gaiellaceae bacterium
CGGGGACGAAGCTCGCCTCGTGCCCGCGGCGGTTCGCCTCGCTGAGCTGCGACTTCGTGACTGCGCCAATCCGAGATTCGCAGCCATGAAAGACCTGTAAACACAGGTCTTTCGTATAGCTGTGCGGTTATCCGGCGGCGCAGAACATTGAGAACGCGTCCATCGCAGCGTAGAACAGTGAGAACGGTGTCCGTCACGGCCCCGCAACTTGCTGGCAGGGAAGAAGAGCTCGAAGCAATTGCCAGGTTCTTCGACGCTCGCGAGGATCTTCCGAGGACCGCCGTGCTGCCGGGCGAGGCCGGAATCGGCAAGACAACTCTGTGGTTGGCCGGAATCGATGCTGCGGCCGCCCGCGGTTACCGGATCCTGTCCTCTCGACCCTCGGAGGCCGAGACCAAGTTCTCGTTCGTGGGGCTGAGCGACCTTCTGGGCGACGCCGCCGGCGACCTCTTGCCGGAGCTGCCGCCGATCCAGCAGCGAGCGCTCGCGGCCGCACTGCTGCTTGGCGAGTCGGAGATCCATGCGGATGACCGCGCGGTGGCCGCCGCCTTCCTCGCAGCGTTGCGACTGCTTGCCGCCAGCGCTCCCGTCTGCCTTGCCGTCGACGATGTCCAGTGGCTCGACACCGCGTCGCTCGCTGCGCTCCGCTATGCGCTTGCCCGCCTCGAACACGAGCCTGTCGCCGCCCTGCTGGCGGTCCGCGGCGACTTGCCGTCGTGGGTTCGCCGTGCCGTCCCCGAGAATCGACTGCGAACGGTCGACGTCGGCGGCCTGAGCGTCGGCGCGATCCACGAGCTGCTCCGCACCCGCCTCGACGCGAGTTTCCCACGGCCGACCCTGATCAGACTCTGGGAGACCTCGGGCGGCAACCCCTTCTTCGCGCTCGAGCTCGCGGCGGCCCTCCAGCGCAAAGGCAGCGCGCTCACGGTGGGCGAGGAGCTCCCGATTCCGACCAACCTCGACGAGCTCCTGCGCACCCGCATCGACGGCCTCAGCGCTAAGGCGCTCGACGTTGCCCGCGCCGTCGCGGCGCTCGCCGATCCGACCGTCACGCTCGTGGAGTCCGCAGTCGGTCGCCGTTCCGATTCCGGTCTGGCCGAAGCACTCGCTGCGCGGATCCTCGAGCTGGATGTGGAGCGCCTGCGATTCACCCATCCGCTACTGGGATCTGCGGTCGCTGCACGCGACACGCCTTCGCGCAGACGGTCGCTGCACGCTCGGCTCGCGAACCTCGTCCCGACGGCCGAGGAACGCGCTCGGCACCTCGCCCTCGCGACGGCCGAGTCGAGCTGCGAGATCGCGTCGATCCTCGAGGATGCAGCACGATCGGCGCACGCTCGCGGGGCGCCGGCCGCGGCCGCCGAACTGGCTGAGCAAGCGCTGAGGCTCACGCCGCTCGCGAATGTCGAGGACGCACGACGACGTCTCCTCATCGCCGCCGAGAGGCACCAAGTTGCCGGCGACACCGGCCGCGCCACAGGCCTGCTTACACAGGGGCTAGCGGAGGCTCCGGCCGGTGTCGAGCGGGCCACGGTCCTCGTCCAGCTCGCCGCATTAGAGGAAGCACCACGAGAGGCGGAGGCGCTTTACCATCACGCACTGGCCGAGGCAGAAGGGGACGATGCCCTCGAGGCGACGATTCACCTCAGTCTCGCCAGGGTCATGCGCTGGGGCGAGGGCGTCGAGCGCGGTGCAGTCCACGCGGGGCTGGCGGTCCGCGCCGCCTCGCGGACCGACGATGTCGCACTCAGATGCAGCACGCTTGGGCTCCACGCCGACTGGCACTTCAGGGCTGGACGCGGTATTCCGCGCGCCGAGATGGAGGAGGCGATGGTGCTCGAACGATCGCTGGCCGAATGGCCGCTCGAGGATGGACCGACCGTGGTGTTCTGCCACCAGCTCGTGTGGGCATTCGAGCTCGGCCATGCACGGCGGCTTGTCCTCGAGCTCGGTGATGTGCTCAAGACGCGGAACGACCCAGCGGACGAAGCGTGGGAACTCTGGCAGCTGAGCTTCATCGAATGGCGGGCAGGGAACTGGGAGGAGGCCGAGCGGCACGCGGCCGGCTCGTTGGAGCTCCTGACGCAACTCGGCCGCGTGCTGCCGCCCTACGAGTTTCCCGCAGCCATAATCGACGCCCACCGGGGCAGGATCGACGATGCGCGCGCCAGGGCGCAGGGCGCCATCGGCCGAGCTGAGGCCGAGGGGATCCGCATCGCGGAGTCGGGCCATGGCTGGGTGCTCGGCTTCATCGAGCTCTCGCTGGGCGACCCGGAGGCGGCGCTCGAGCATCTGAGACCATCGCACGAGCTTCGCAACACGTTCATGCTCGAGCCGGCACAGCGCCTGGAGCTGGGCGATCTCCTCGAGGCCCTGATCGCGGTCGGCGAGCTCGACAAGGCCGACGAGGTTCTCGCGACGTGGCAGAAGCGCGCCGCCGCGCTCGACCGAGCCTGGGCGCTTGCGATCCTCGCGCGGTGCCGCGCGCTCCTGCTTGCGGCGCGCGGCGATCTCGAGGGCGCCTTCGCAAGCTTCGAGCGCGCTCTCGCCGAACACGCTCGTAGCACGGATCCGTTCCACCACGCGCGCACGCTGCTCGCGCTCGGACGAACGCAGCGGCGCGCGAAGCGACGCGGTGCCGCCCGCACGACCCTCGAGGAGGCGCTCGCCGCCTTCGAGCGCCTCGGCGCACCGCTCTGGAGCGAGCAGGCTCGCGCGGAGCTGGCGCGTATCGGCGGCCGCGCAGCCTCGCGTGGCGAGCTGACGGAGGCCGAGCACCGGATCGCGGCGCTCGTCGCCGAGGGCCGTACGAATCGAGAGGTGGCGGCGGCCCTCTTCCTCACCGTGCACTCCGTGGAGACGGCGCTGACGCGCGTCTACGGCAAGCTCGGCGTGCGCTCGCGCGCCGAGCTTGCGCACCTCCTCGCCGCAAAGACCTGAGGTTTCCAGCTTTCGCCGCCGGCCGTCTGGAGCGAGCCTTCTTCGGCAAGCGACCGAAGGAGGCAAGACATGAAGAAGCTCGTTGGCGGAGCGGCGCTCTTGGCGGGGCTTGTGGTCCTCGCCGTCGCCGCCACCGCACTGGCGACGCCCCCCTCGGGGGTGGTTAGCACCGTCTTCGCGGTGGGACAGTTCGACAATATCGAGGCGAAAACGCTCTCGAGCAGCTGGCAGGCGCGGATCTCGACCAAGGGAAAAACCGATGTGCACGTCCTGGAGAACAGGATTGCGCCCGGCGGGAGTTTTGGCTGGCACTCGCACCCTGGGCCGAGCCTGGTGAGCGTCAAGACCGGCTCCCTAACCCTGTACCGAGGGGACGATCCCAGCTGCACGCCAGAAGTCATTCCAGCGGGGTCGGGCTTCGTCGATGACGGTGGCGACGTGCACCTCGTTCGGAACGAAGGCAGCGTCGAGACGGTCGTGTACGTGACCTCGCTCGTTCCGAGGGGCGCCGCGCGGCGGATCGACGAGCCGAGCCCTGGCAACTGTCCCTTCTAAGGCGGAAGAAAAGGGGACGGAGGGCGGACCAAGTCCACCCTCCGTCGGGAGGCCACGTGCCGAGCTATCTCGTCGAGGTGTATCTGTCACAGTCGCGCGCTCACGAGGCGCGTGCGATCGCAGGCCGCGCCCGCGATGCAGCGGAACAGCTCTCCGCCGAGGGCGTGCCGATCCGCCACGTCCGCACGACGTTTCTGCCGGACGACGAGACGTGCTTCCATCTCTTCGAGGCGGCCTCCGCCGAGGCCGTCGAGGAGGTCAGCCGGCGAGCGGTGCTAGGGCGCGCCCGCATTGTCCCAGCAATCGAGGCGTCCCGACCCGCGCGTCGGCGCGCAACAGAATGACCACGCTAAGGGCTGCCCTCGAAGCGCCATAACAAGCATGGAGCGAGCCCGGGCTCGAACCGGCGCCTCCTGGGCGCGATCTACGTCGCCGGGGCGAATCCTTCCGTCGACACGAAGCTCGCCTCGTGCCCGCGCGGTTTGGCGTCGCCGAGCTGTAACTCCTCCAGCGCCCCGATCCGGAGCAAAAGCTCGAACTCGTCGCGCAGGTGCGTGCGCATCATCTCCGGGCCGTCGGTGGCGATCGTGAACTGCACGTTGTGCTCGTTGAAGGCGCGGAAGGTCTCGCGCAGAGCCTCCTCGCTCTCAAGCGAGCCGCCCCCGGCGACGCGGCTGACGCGTTGCAGGCACTATCTCAAGCAGCGGCCGAGATCAGTGGAAGAGGGTGTAAAGGTGCTCGAGATCGGCAGCATCCTCCGCGAGGCGCGGATTCGTCACGGGGTCGAGCTCGCCCAGGTCGAGGCCAGCACGCACATCCGTACGAGGTATCTCAAGGCGCTCGAGGACGAGCGCTTCGACCTGCTTCCCGGCGAGGCCTACGCCTGCGGATTTCTGCGTACCTATGCGGACTATCTCGAGCTCGATGCCGACCTCTTCGTCGACGAGTACAAGGCGCGCTTCGCTCCTCCCGAAGAACCGCTGCCGCAGCTCATCCCGCGTCGTCGGATCGACCTGCCCCGGCTGTCGGCGCTCGTGACCGTCGGCGCCCTTCTCGCCGTTGCCCTTGTCGTCGTGCTGGCCTGGAGACTCGAAGGCGGCGAGCCGACCGAGCCTGCCGCGACCGGCGGACCCGCACTGACCGGTGGGACTGCCCTCGGGATGGCGCCTGCGGCCCCGGTGAGAGGCATCCGGCGAGCGCGGCGCGAAGCACAGCCGGCGAGACTCGTCCTGACTGCCGCTTACGGGCCTTGCTGGCTCCGCGTCCAGCTCGGTTCGCCGGCGGGCAGGTACGTTCACGAAGGCACGCTCGAGCAGGGCCAATCGCTGCGCTTCGCCGGACCGCGCCTCTGGATCCGGCTAGGTGCACCGAGCAACCTCGAGGCGAGCCTGAACGGCGCGCGGACCAGCTTGCCGGAGGACACAGCCACCGTCGTCGTCACAACAGCAGGTGTGCAGACCGTCGAAGGCGGCTAGCCGTTCTCAGGTGGCGGAACGCGGCACTTCTCCGAGTTGGGCGAGGGCCGCGCTCTGCCGCGCGGCCGACCTGCTGAGGCTCCTGCGTCTTGTCGCTGCCCCGGCACTCGCAGCCGTCCTCGCCGCCGGCCGGCTCGTGATCGCGGCGGCGCTGCTCGCCGGCACGTGGCTCACGGACGCGCTCGACGGGCAGGCGGCGCGTGCGTCTGGGATACCCACCCACCTGGGCCGCTTCGACCTCGTCGTCGACACAGCCTGGGGGCCGCGCGCTCGTCGGCCTCACCGTCGCCGGTCAAATCCCCGCACTTTCTGACTGGCGCACTTCTGGTGGTGGTCGGAGGTGGCTTCCTCGTGCTCAGCAATCCAGCGCTGTGCGCTCACGAGGCCGCAGCCGCGATCCCGCAGTTGGCAGCAGTGTCGTTGATGCGTCCGTTGACCATGCCGCATGGGACGAGCAACGGCTTCTTCGTGCACTGGATCTCGAGCTCCTCGGCCCTGGGGTCGTAGCTCCATCTCAGCGTGAAGCCTCGCTCACTTGCCTCCCCGTGATCCGAGTCGATGTCGATGCCGTACTCGCGCTTCACGACCTCCTTGGCGCATTCCCACTTCGATGAATCGACGCCGGCGTAGTTCACTGGGTCACAAGCCACTCCAGTTCACCTCCTTGGCGGCGGCGCGGCGCGCGGCCGAGATCCGTGCGACACAATCGCCGCTTGACCTGCCCCGATCTCGCTCGCCGGTCCCCACCCCGTATTACGCTAATCGGCGTTTCCGCAGCCGGCCTCTCCGTCACTGACCCATGAAAGCGATCGTTGGTGAGCGCTACGGCCCGCCCGACGTGCTCGAGCTTCGAGAAGTGGACTAGCCGGCCGTCGAGAGCGGCGAGGTGCTGGTGCGCGTCCGCGCGTCGTCCGTCAACCCGACCGACTGGTACCGAGTGCATGGGCCGTTCTTCATCCGACCCTCGGAGGGCCTGCGTCGACCGAAGCGCGCGGCACTCGGGAACGATCTGGCGGGGGTGGTCGAAGCCGTCGGGAAAGACGTTCAGGAGTTTGGGCCGGGCGACGAGGTGTTCGGCACGGGGCTCGGCGCGTGGGCCGAGT
>DASSCT010000208.1:0-13452 GCA_035697545.1 Gaiellaceae bacterium
CTTCACCGTTCGCATTGTCAGAGGGATACCCCCGCGTGTCTAGGAGTGAACGGTGATCGTGACGACGCGGCTGCCCCACGTCCGTGCCTGCTCGACCGTCGGGAACCAGAGATCGATTCTCGCCCCGACGATCGCGCCGCCGGTGTCGGCCGCTACGCCGAGGCCGTACCCGGGGACGCCGATTCGGGCGCCGAGGGGAATCACGGAAGGATCTACGGCGATTGCGCCCCAGCCAACCGGCATGCCGCTCGCCGTGTTTCCGGACAGCGAGTAGCCGGTGGCCATGACCGCCATCGTCCGCGTGCCGCTGACCGGGACGCCGGGCACGAACTCCGGCGTGGTCGGCGCCGGTGTGCTCGACGTCTGAACGGAGGCCAGCATGCGGGCCTGATCCTGCAGCTGCGCGATCTTCGTCACGTTTGAGCCATGGGTCGCACGCACGGCTGCGAGCGCCTGCAGCCGCTCGGCACGGGCAGCGGCGAGCGAAGCCGCAGCCGCTGCTCTGACCGCGGCAAGCTGCTGGAGGTCGCGCTGCTGCTTCGCCAGGGCCCGTTCGAGTGAGGCGAGGCGCTGCGACGCCGCGCGAGAACGCCCCATGAGGCTCTCGTCTTGCTTGGCGGCGAGATCGATCGTCTCAACGGCATCCATCGCCGCCGAGAGAGACCCGGAGCCGAGGATGACCGCAAGCGTGTCGGTGTCGCCCTCCTCGTAGAGGGTTCTCAGCCGCTCCGCGAGCGCCCGGCGGCTCGCCCGGAGCGAGTCGCGTGCGATCCCGAGCTCCTGGACGACCTCTTGCCGGTGATCTTGAACGGCCGCGGCTTTCGCTCGGAAGGACGCCAGCTCGCTCCTCGCCTCGGCCAGCCGTGACTCGATCGCCGCCAGGCTCTCGACTGCCGACTGCGAGCCGACGGCGAGCCTCGAGTTCTCAGCCCGGAGCGCGTCGGCTTTCCGCTGCAACTCGGCGGCCGTCTCGGCCGAGCCGGCGCCCGGCAGGGTGGCTAAAGCCACCGTTCCGGTGAGAACAGCCAGGCCAAGCGTCCGCAACCCCCTCCAAGGCGCGCGCACGAGGGCAGGAAGCTACCACAGAGGCCATTTGCAGCTATCCGGCGAGGTTGTTAGGGTGCCGAACTTGTCAGGCACGACCAGCGTTCGCCCAGCGCGCTGGAGACAACTAGGCCGCCGCGGGCCGCCAGGATATTTGAGGAAACAGCACGCAATCAGCCTGCTTGCCGTCTTGGCTGCTGCTTTGGCCGGGACCGGCGCCGCGACCGCCGAACCGGCCAGCGTCGCGTCCAAACAGGCCCAGGCTCAGAGTGTCATGGCGCAGATCCAGAGCCTCGACGGCTCACTGGAGCACGCGATCGAGGCGTACAACCTCGCCAACGACAAGCTCGCTGCGATCCGGGGGGACCTGAAGCAGAACCGTGTCGATCTCAGGATCGCCGAGCACAACCTGAATCGGGCTCAGAAGTCCCTCGCGGCCCGTGTGGTTGCCATCTACACGGCGGACGAGTCCGACTCGACGCTGGACGTCCTCGTCGGCTCCAGCAGCCTGGAGGAGCTCGTCGACGGGCTCGAGGCCGTCTCCAGCGTGTCCAGGCAGGACACCCAAGTGCTGGCGAATGTCAGGACCTTCCAAGCGCAGGTCAAGGAGCGGCGGGCGCAGCTGAAGCGAGAGAAGGCCCGGCAGGCGCAGCTCGTTGCCGAGCGGGCCGCGCACAAGGCGTCGATCGAGAGCCAGCTTGCCGAGCGGCGAAACCTGCTGTCGTCGATCAAGAACGAGATCGCGCAGATCCAGGCCGCCGAGCGGCGCCGCCAGGCGGAGCTCGCGCGCCAGGCTCGAGCACGGGCGGCTGCTCCACAGCCGATGATCCCGTCCTTCGCGGCCACCGCGCAGCCGGCCGAGGCCGCCGCGCCGAGCGAGCCCAGCGCGCTCCCAGCCGCACCACCGTCCAGATACGGAGGCGTTGTCGGCATCGCGATGGGGTACCTGGGCACGCCCTACGTGTACGGCGGGGCGAGCCCATCGGGCTTCGACTGCTCCGGATTCGTCATGTACGTCTTCGGGCAGATCGGGGTCTCGCTGCCGCACAATGCGGCGGCGCAGTACGGCTCCGGAACGCCGGTCGACCGCAGCCAGCTCCAGCCGGGCGACCTGGTCTTCTTCAACGGCCTCGGCCACGTCGGGATCTACGTCGGAGGCGGCAGCTTCATCCACTCGCCGCATACGGGCGACGTCGTGAAGATCTCCAGCATGACCGGCTGGTACGCCTCGACCTACGTCGGGGCTCGACGGCTCTAGAAGCGGCCGACTGCTGATACCCTCAGGGGGTATGGCAGAAGACACGCACGCCGGCCACGTTCACCACGCCCACGGCACACACGCAGCGAAGTCACTGAATCGAGTCGCCTTCGCGGCGACCTGGCACTGCCTTACGGGATGTGCGATCGGCGAGGTGCTCGGCGTAATGATCGGCACGGCGCTGGGCTGGGGCAACCTGGAGACGATCGTGCTGGCGATCGTCCTCGCGTTCCTCTTCGGCTACTCGCTGACGATGCTGCCGCTGCTCAGGGCCGGACTTGCGTTTGGAGTGGCGGTCCCGCTCGCCCTGGCCTCGGACACGTTGTCGATCACGGTGATGGAGATCGTCGACAACCTGATCATCCTGATCATCCCCGGCGCGATGGCGGCAGGGCTCGGAGACATCCTGTTCTGGAGCAGCCTCGCGTTCTCGCTCGTCATCGCGTTCATGGCCGCCTTCCCCGTCAACCGTTGGCTGATCGCGCGCGGCAAGGGCCACGCGGTCATCCATGCCCACCATGCCCACTAGTCGCGGCTACTCGGCGTCGAAGGGGGAGCTCTTGACGAGGCTTGCCCGGGTCGAGGGCCAGGTCCGCGGGATCGCGGGCATGGTGCAGGACGACCGCTACTGCATCGAAGTCGTGACCCAGATCAACGCCGCCCGCGCGGCGCTCGACAAGATCGCGCTGGGGCTGCTCGACGACCACGTCCGCCACTGTCTCGCCGGCTCGAGCGAGCCCGAGCAGGCGGACGAGCTCATGGGCGCCGTCGGCCGCCTTCTCTCCCGCTAGCGGCGCCTCCGCGTCCGTCGTAGAACGTGTAGGCGATCAGGCATAGGCTCGCCCACGCCAGCCCGAAGCTCCATCCGGCGAGCACGTCGGAGAGGTAATGGACGCCAAGGTAGAGCCGGCTGAAGCCCACGAGCGCGATGAGGGCCGCCGCCGTCGCGGCGACCGCGACGGCCCGGCGCCGTCCTGAGCGACGCCCGACCACGAAGGCAAGCGTCGTGAACGTCGCCGTGGCGACTGCCGCGTGACCACTCGGAAACGAGTAGGTCTCGAGGTGGACGAACGCGAGCTCGGGTCTCGGCCTCTGGAACACGAGCTTGAGCAGCGCGTTGACAACGCCCGCACCGCCGAGCGCGGCGATCAGGACGGCCGCGTCGTTCATCCGTCCCAGCCGAACGAAAACGACGGCTAGCGCTCCGACGACGACGATCAACACGACGCTGTTGCCGGCGAGCGTGACGACCTTGAAGACCGTCACGAGCCAACCGCTGGAATGCGCGTGCAGCCAGGACGCAAACCGAACGTCCCATTCGACGAGCGGATCGCGCGTCAGGTAGTCCTCCGTCACCTGGGCGAATGCGAACACGCTTCCGAAGAGAGCCGCGAGCAGGGCGAGGAGCGTCCACGACCGGCGGTCGCGCGTAAACCGGCCGACGATCCTGTGCGGCTCGACTACCGCGGCGACGGGCATCAGCGCACGTAGAGCGCTTCGATCGCGTCGGCGAAGTGCTCGGCGCAGACCTTGCGCTTGAGCTTCAGCGTCGGCGTAACCTCGTCAAGCTCGGCCGAGAAGTCGCGGGGCAGGATCGTCAAGCGCTTGACCTGCTCGAATGATGCCTTGTCCCGGTTCACGTCGTCGACGACCGCCTGGACCAAGGCCTGAATGTCGGCGCCTTCGTCGAGCTTTGCCGTCTCGGACTCGTCGAGCGTGATCAGCGCCGTCAGGAACGGCCGGCGGTCGCCGATGACGAGCGCCTGCGAGACGTACTTGGACGTCTTGAGCGCGTTCTCGATGTTCTGCGGCGCCACGTTCTTGCCGCCGGCTGTGATGATGATGTCCTTCTTGCGGTCGGTGATCGCGAGGAAGCCGTCCTCGATGTGGCCGATGTCGCCGGTGTGCAACCAGCCCTCGGAGTCCACGACCTCGCGCGTCGCCTCCTCGTCCTTGTAGTAGCCCGCGAAGACGTTGGGGCCGCAAACGAGGATCTCTCCGTCGCCGGCGGTCCGGACCTCGATCCCGGGGATCGACGGGCCGACTGTGCCGAAGCGGAACGCCGTCGGCATGTTCACGTTCGACGCCGTCGTGCACTCCGTCTGGCCGTAGCCCTCGATGATCAGGATGTCGATTGCATGGAAGAACTCGGCAATCTCCTTGGCGAGCGGCGCGCCGCCTGAGATCGGCAGCCGCAGTCGTCCGCCGAGCCTCTCCTTGACCTTCGAGTAGACGAGCTTGTCGGCGATCCGGTGCTGGAAGGCGAGGGTGGCCGGCACCGGCTCGCCTCGCTGCCTCAGCTCGCTGACGCGCCTGCCGACGCCGAGCGCCCAGTCGATCAAGCGCCGCTTCACCCCCGTCGCTTCGTCGAAGCTCGACTGGACGGCCGTGTGCACCTTCTCGAACACCCGAGGTACGCTCGGAAGTACCGTCGGCTTGACGACCGGCGCCACCTCGGCGACGCGCATCGGATCGGGACAGAAGGCGACTGTCGCGCCGACGTAGGCCGCCAGGAGATGCAGGCAGCGGCCGAAATTGTGGGCGAGCGGCAGGTAGAGCAGGATCACGTCGTCGGGCCCGATGAACTGCGGCACGTCGTCGACGGCGCCCACCATCTCGTAGTAGTTGCGGTGCGTGATCATGCAGGCCTTCGGCGGCCCGGTCGTCCCCGACGTGTAGATGTAGGTGAAGAGATCGTCTTCGCCGATCGAGGAGCGCGCCTCCTCGAGCGCATCGGGGTTCGCTCGAGCGTAGGCACGGCCTCGCGCGCGGAGGTCGTCAAGGTCGGCGAAGGTCAGGACCTGCCGGAGCTTCGGCAGGTTTTCCCGCTCCGCCTCGATCTTCGCGAGCTGCTCGTCGTTCTCGACGAGGACCCCGACCGCATCGGAATGGTCGAGAACGTAGGCGCAGTCCTTCGGCGGGAGTGACGGATAGATGCCGGCGCCGATTGCGCCGATCGAGCCAAGGGCGAAGTCGAAGAGCACCCATTCGAGCGTCGTCCGCGCGAGGATTCCGAAGGCGTCGCCCTTGCCGACGCTGAGCGCGAGCAGTCCGTTGGCCAGCTCGTCGACCGCCTGACGAGCCTCCTCCCAGGAGACGTCGCGCCACTCGCCGTCTGTCTCGACCTTGTACGCCGTGCCCGTTCGGTTCTCGGCGCGCCGCCAGAGGTTCGCAATCGTGCGCGTGCCCGCCGCACGCTCGACTTCAACCGCCACGGATGAATCGTATTCGGAAGGGATGCGGCGAAGGAGGCCGAAGAACTCGGTCCCTTTAGACTGGAGACCCATGCGGACGATCTGGAACGGTTCGATCAACTTCGGCCTGGTCAACATCCCGGTCGGGCTCGCCCTGGCGACGAAGCCCGTCGCAAGACAGTCCGATGTCAGCTTTCGCACGTTGCACCGCGAGTGCGGGACGCCGATCAAGCAGAAGCGCTGGTGTCCGGTGCACGACCGCGAGGTGCCAAACGAGGAGCTCGTCAAGGGCTGGGAGGTCGCGAAGGGGGAGTTCGTCTTGGTCGAGGATGCGGACCTCGAGGCGATCATGGTCCAGGACGACTCGCGTGCGATCGAGATCACGCGCTTCGTGCCGCTCGACGAGATCGACCCCGTCTACTACGACCGCACCTACTACCTCGCGCCCGCGTCGGCGCCCGCGCAGCGGCGGCCCTACGTCCTGCTCCTACGGGCGATGCAGGAGACCGGAATGGGCGCGATGGGCCGCTTCATTCTCCGCGGCCAGGAGAACTTCTGCCTGATCCGGCCTCGCGGCGACGCGCTCGCGCTAGAGACGCTCTTCGTGGCCGAAGACGTCCGTTCGCAGGCGGAGATCGACGAGGCCGTGAGCGACACGGAGATCAAGGACGCCGAGATGGAGCTCGCGCGCCAGGTGATCGACAGCCTCTCCGGCGACTTCGAGGCGGAGGAGCTCGAAAGCGAGTACCGGCGCGACCTTCGCGCGATGCTCGAGTCCAAGCTCGCGGGTGAGGAGATCAAGCGGCCCGAGCCGGAGCCTGAGGAGGCGCCGGTGATCGACCTCATGGAGGCATTGCGCCAGAGCGTTTCGGAGGCGCAGAAGAAGCCCGCCGAGAAGGCGAAGAAGACGAGCCCTAAGCGCGCCGCTGCCGGCGCGAAGAAGTAGTCCCGGGCGCTAGCCCTGGGAGGGTCCGGCGGGACTTCCTGTCGCCTGGAGCTGTGCCGCGAAGAGGGTCTTGTCGATCTTGCCCTGGTAGATCGGAACACCCTCCTCGAGGCAGAGGCGGATCACTTGCTCGCGATCCATGTTCCTCTCCTTCGACAGCTCCTCGGGCGTCAGGTGATTCGGCATGCCGCTACTCCTCTCGCTCTAGGTTGAGGCAACAAAAAAGCCCGGCACCGGAAGGCGGCACGGGCTCGAAGGCTCGCTTGTGGCCTGGGCGATCCATCACTCGCTCAGCTCCTCGGTCAGCACGCTTTGATCTTACACCGGGTTCGGGAGGTCGAGAAACTCCCACGCGAGGCCGAACTGCCCCGCGAGACGCTCGGCCAGCGCCTTGATCCCGAACGTCTCCGTCGCGTAGTGGCCGCCGGCCAGAAAGTGCACGCCGAGCTCGCGGGCGAGGTGCAGCGTGGGCTCTGCGGGCTCGCCGGTGACGAAGGCGTCGTAGCCGAGCGCTGCGATCTGGGGGAACAGCCTTGCGGCGCCTCCGGTGATGACGGCCAGGCGTTCGATCTGGTCCGGCCCGCCGTCGAAGACGCGCGGCTCCTGGCCTGTCGCCTGCTCGAGCCGGTCGGCAAGCTCGGAGAGGCTGGCCGGCGCTTCGAGCGGCCCGCCGAACCCCCACTCGAGCACTCGCTCTAGCGAATCGATGCCAAGCCGGCCCGCGAGCAGCGCGTTGTTCCCGATCTCGGGATGGGCGTCGAGCGCGAGGTGGTAGGCGGCGAGCGTGATGTCGCCGGCGAAGAGTGCCTCGAGCCTCCCCTTCAGCTGCCGGTCGACGACCCGGGGGTCGTTGTCCCAGAAGAGGCCGTGGTGGACGATCAGGAGCTGGGCACCGGCGCCCCTGGCACGCTCGAAGAGCTCTCGCGAGCTGGAGACGCCCGCGGCGATCTTCGTGACGTTGTTAGCACCGACGACCTGGAGCCCCATCGGGCCGTAGTCCGGGTAGGCGTCCAGGTCGAGCACCTCACGGGCATGAGCGAGTATGTCGTCGCGCGGCGCCATCGCCGCTACTCTGTCGGCTCTCGGGGTGTGGCGCAGCCTGGTAGCGCGCTCCGTTCGGGTCGGAGAGGTCCCCAGTTCAAATCTGGGCACCCCGATTAGCCCGCTCCATGCCGCGATGGACGACCGCGGTGCAGAGGTCCTCGACGTAGTCCAATCCCGCTTCGGTTGCGATCCGGCGCGCTTCTGGCGACCGAAGGTTCAACTGCAGCCAGAACGCCTTGGCGCCCGCCTCGACCGCCTCTCGCGCGTGCTCGGGCGCCGCCTCCTCCCGCCGGAAGACGTCGACGAGGTCGATCGGCTCTTCGATGTCTGTCAGCGAAGACACGGAAGGCACTCCAAGCACCTCCTCGCCGTCCGGCCGCACCGGAATGACGCGGTAGTCCTGGGCCAGCAGGTACCGCATGACGCCGTGACTCGGCCGATCTGGATTCGGCGAGGCGCCGACGAGCGCGATCGTCGTCGCCTCTCGGAGAATCTGCTCAGGCGACCTCATGGTCGGAGCTATCCTGCCAGCCCATGTCCGGCACGCTGCGCGTCGCCTGCGTCCAGCTCACGAGCCGGGCGGACAAGGCGGCGAATCTCGAGAAGACCGAGCCGTTGGTCGCAAAAGCGGCAGCGACCGGCGCCGACATCGTGGTCCTCCCCGAGAAGTGGAACGCGATCGGCGACTCCGAGGAGCTCCATGCCGCAGCCGAGACGTTGGAGTCGGGGGAGTCCGTCGCGGCCATGGCCTCTTGGGCGCAGGCTCACGGGATCACACTCGTCGGCGGCTCGATCACCGAGCGACGCGAGGGCCGCGAGAAGCTCTCGAACACGAGCATCGTCTTCGATTCCGACGGCTCGATCGTCGGCGTCTACCGGAAGATCCACATGTTCGACGTCGAGGTCGGCGGCCAGGTCTACCGCGAGTCCGAAGCCGAGGAGCCCGGTGACGAGCCGGTCGTCGTCGAGGCCGAGGACTGGTCACTCGGGCTGACGGTCTGTTACGACGTCCGCTTTCCGGAGCTCTACCGCATCCTGGCCTTGGAGGGCGCCGAGCTTGTCACGGTTCCTGCGCACTTCACGCTCTACACCGGCAAGGATCACTGGGAGGTCCTGCTGAGGGCGCGCGCGATCGAGAACCAGTACTTCGTCGCTGCGGCTGCGCAGATCGGCGAGACCCGGCCGGGCAGGCTCAGCTTCGGCCGATCGCTGATCGCGGATCCGTGGGGGATCGTTCTCGCGACGGCTCCGGACGAAGAGACGGTGATCTCCGCCGAGCTCGACCGGAGGCGGCTCGAGGAGGTTCGGGCCAAGCTGCCTTCGCTGGCCTCGCGTCAGGCGGACGCCTACCGCTGGCCGGCGCCAACACCCTGAGCAAGTGCCTCTCCAGGCAATACACGCCGGCCCCTGGCCCGCGATCCCACGGCGCCAGAGCCCACCCTCGCCCTTGCCAAGGCTGCCAGCCTTGGCCGCGGACGATGGCGACCTCTGGCTTGGTGCTCGCGACCCAGGAGCTCGGCAGTATCACCTGAAGAGGCACTGATGGACATCCAGGCCGTGCTCTTCGACCTCGACTTCACGCTGGCGAAGCCCGGCCCGGACCTCGGCCCGGAGGGCTACCAGCGGCTCGGCCGGCGCTTCGGGCTCGAGCTCGATCCTTCGAAGTACAAGGAATCCCGGGCCAAGGCTGTCGAAGGGCTGCACAAGCATCCCGACTTCCGCCACGACGAGGAGATCTGGATCGCGTTCACGGAGCGGATCATTCGCGGGATGGGCGGAGATTCGGACCGGGCCTACGACTGCGCCGTCGAGATGACGCGCGCCTGGGAGCACGCGCACAACTTCGACCTCTTCGACGACGTCCCGCCGGTGCTGGCCGAGCTGCGGCGGCAGGGCCTCAAGCTCGGGATCGTCTCGAACACGGGTCGCGACGTGGAAGAGTTCCTGGCCCACCACAAGCTCGATGTCGACACGGCGCTCTCATCGAAGGTCCACGGGAAGGTCAAGCCGCATCCGACGATCTTCAAGGCCGTGCTCGACAGACTCGGGGTGGAGCCCGAGCGCGCTGCGATGGTCGGCGACTCGCCCGAGGACGATCTCGAGGGCGCCCGTGGGCTCGGGATGAAGGCGTTCCTCGTCGATCGCGAGGGTCTCTATCCGGAGGCCGCCGACCGCTTGCCGGACCTTTTCGCGCTGCCCGCCGCGCTGGGGCTTGCTAGCACCGATCCGAGTCCGGGCACGTCCTGAGGATGCGTACTGACGGCGGCCGCGAGCGCCCGCGCGGCCACGTGATGCGGATGCGGAGTGACGCTGCGTTGTTCTCGTACCGGAGCTCGCGGAACAAGAGGCTCCGGTTCGCGCGGTGGATCAGGTCGTAGGTCCCGGCCGGGACCCCTGTCACGTCGAGGTTCTGGCCGTGGAAGTGGCTCGGGTAGCGGTCCCTGTAACCCACGGAGGTTCCCTGGTAGACGGCGAGGGCTTGCGGCCTGCCCTGCTCGCAGTTGCCGTTGAAGACCGGCCCATGGGGCTCGTTCGTGAAGTGGCCCGGCGCGTGCGCCCAGTGGTCGGCGAGGCAGAAGCCGCTCTTGCGGTCGCGGACGAGGAGGACGTAGTCCGAGGCGCGCCGGAGCTCATAGCGCTGAAAGCCCATGACGTGCCAGTGCGAGTGGCTCGACGAGCGGACGTAGCGGAGAACGCCGACGGCCGGATAGGTCTTCCTTCCGCCGCCGGCGAGGCGGACGACCTGCGCGCCGTGCATCGTGATGCTCCTCCGGCTCGATCTGTGCGCGGTGATCACCACCGGCCCCAGCCCGATGTTGTCCGTGGCCGAGTCGAAGCCCAGGAGGAAGTGTGGCCGGCCGCGCCGCAGCTGCGTCCGGACGGAAAGGTCGGCGGGCGGACGCTGCTCGAGGTCGGGAAGGAGCTCGAGCCGTAGCGGCACCGGTCGCACGGCGGCGTCTGCGGCGGAGCGGAGGGCGGCGACGCGCACCGGCGTGCCACCCGACGCGCGAACGCGCCACAGTGCCTTCGCGCCGGCGCGATCGCTGACGTACACCACGTTGCGGTCGTTCTGAGCAAAGGACGGCGACTCCTCGGTCGCCTCGTCGGCAGTCACGCGGGTGATCGTGCCCGAGCGAAGGTCCAGCACGTAGACGTCCGGGAATCCGGACGCGTCGGAGATGAACGCGATCCGGCGTCCGTTCGGCGCCCAGGCCGGAGCGCTCTGGGCGCCCGGCGCGGCGGTCAGTTGCCGGGCCGTTCCTCCCCTGACGGAGACGACGTGCAGGCGGTCGTCCAGCACGAACGCAATTCGGCGTCCACCAGGCGACCAGGCGGGCTCCGAGCCGGCGACGAGCCGCCGCTCGCTCGTCCCGTCGGCGCGCAGGACGAAGACCTCCCCGGCGCGCTCGAAGACCAGGCGCTTTCCGTCGGGCGACCAGTCAGGAGCGAGCTCGTCCGCGGTGCCCGTCCGGGTCAGGCGGCCGCGATGGCTGCCGTCGGCGTCGACGACGAAGAGATCCGTCGCTCCGCCGCGGACGGGAGCCACGTACGCGAGCCGACGTCCATCCGGCGACCACGCGGGCTCGATTCTTGGCAGGGCTGCCCGTCGCGCCTGCTCAGCTGCGGGAGCGCTGCCCGCGAGCGAGAGCGCGACAAGCGTGACGAGGATGGGTTTCACGACCCGAACTCCTCGGCAGCCTCGGAGAGCGTCGACACCGGCCCGACCGACACGTCTTCTGCGTCGAAGAGCTCGAGCCAGTCGGCGAGGGGCTTCTGGGCGAAGCGCTCTCCGAGCGCGTTTGCGATCTCGACCTGGGCCGCCGGATCGAACTGGAGCGCGGCGAGCTCGGGTAGCCCGAGGAGCTCGCAGAGCCGAATGAAGAACTTGCTCTCCAGTGCGCCGACGGTGAGGTGGCGGCCGTCGGCGGTCCCGTAGATGCCGTAGCAGGCAAGACCGCCGGTCAGGAGCTTGGGAAGCGGCTCGCCGCGAAGCCGGTGCGCCGCGAAGCGGTGGGAGCCGTGGGTCATCGAGACGACCACGTGTGTGCCGCGACCCGTCTTCTCCCGCTCGAGCAAGGCGGCGAGAATCTTGGTCACGGCGACGAGCGACCCCGCGGCGAGGTCGGCGAGCTGCGCGGCGGGGATCGCCGGGGCCGTGTCGGCGAGCAGGCCGGCCCAGCCCTGGTAGTTCAGGTCGTGTCCGGCGCGGCGTTCGTGCCGCCCGCCGAGCCCGAAGCCGGTGATGGAGCAGTAGACGACGGTGTCGGGAAGGTCGGAAGGGCCCACGCCGAGCCGCTCGACGACGCCGGGGCGGAAGCTTTCGATGACGACGTCGGCCTCCGCGCACAGCGACCGTCCGCGTTCGGGCTCGGTCTTCAGGTCGCACGTCACGGATTCCTTGCCCGCGTTGAGGGCCTCGTGCCAGGCCGGCGCGAGGTCATGCATCGGATCGCCGCCCGGCGGCTCCAGACGAACGACCCGCGCGCCGAGATCGAGCAGCTCGCGGCTCGCGAACGGGCCCGGCAGGTACCGGGTCAGGTCGACGACGAGGACACCCTCGAGCGGCCGCACGGGGACGAGGAAGCTATCAGCGTCGCCGGGCGTTTCTCCGGATGAGAGGATCCCCCCGGAGAAGGGAAGGAGGGTGCATGGCGACGGATGGCTACGCGAAGGAGGTGCTCGTCACCACGGACTGGCTGGCCGAGCATTTGAACGACGACAACGTGGTCGTCGCCGAGGTCGACGAGGAGCCGGATCTTTACGAGGAGGGCCACATTTCCGGTGCGTTCAAGCTCCACTGGCGCGAGGATCTGGAGGATCCAGTCGAACGCGACATCGTCGACCGGGAGACGTTCGAGCAGCTAATGGGCCGGCTCGGCATCGGCAACGACACGACGCTCGTCCTCTACGGCGACAAGAACAACTGGTTCGCCGCCTATGCGTACTGGTACTTGAAGATCTACGGGCACCAGGACGTGCGAATCCTCGACGGCGGCCGCCAGAAGTGGATCGACGACGGCCGAGAGTTCACGACCGACGCCTCGTCCACGACCGGCACGACCTATTCCGCGCAGGAGCGGGACGAGTCGATTCGCGCATACCGCGACCAGGTCCGCGAGTGGCTGGGCGCCGAGGGCCACTCGCTGGTGGACGTCCGCAGCCCGGGCGAGTACGCGGGCGAGCTCATCGCTCCGCCCGGCTATGAGCAGGAGGGCGCGCAGCGGGGCGGCCACATCCCGACGGCCCAGTCGATCCCGTGGGCGACGGCAGTCGCTGACGACGGCACCTTCAAGGCCGCCGACGAGCTACGCGAGATCTACGGCCAGAAGGGCGTCACGCCCGAGACCGAAGTCGTCGCCTACTGCCGGATCGGCGAGCGCAGCGCGCACACCTGGTTCGTGCTCCGTGAGCTCCTCGGCTACGAGAAGGTCCGGAACTACGACGGCTCGTGGACCGAGTGGGGCAACCTGGTCGACGTCCCCATCGAGCGGGGCGCGTAAGCGCGAAGGTCTCCAAGGGGCCTGTTGAGGGACAGTCTCTCGACAGGCCCCTCGCGCCGGCGCTAGGCGCCGGTCGGGACGGGGCCTGCCGCACGATGTGCCGGCGACAGTGCCGGCGCCCAAGAGCAGAGCGGCGAGACGTCACCGTCTCGCCCGTTGAGGCGCCGGAAGCCGAGCGCGTGCTCGGCCTGCATCATCTTGTGGATCTGCGTCGTGCCCTCGTAGATGATCGGCGCCCGCGCGTTCCGGAAGTACCGCTCGATGCCGTACTCGGCCGAGTAGCCGTAGGCCCCATGCACCTGGATCGCCAGGTGCGCGGCTCGGAACGCCGATTCCGTCGCATGCCACTTCGCAAGGGACGTCTCGCGCGTATTGCGCTTCCCCTCGTTCTTCATCCACGCCGCCTGCATGACGAGGAGCTTCGACGTTTCATAGCCGAGAACCCTCTCGGCGATCATGTCCTGG
>DASSCT010000209.1:0-5563 GCA_035697545.1 Gaiellaceae bacterium
GGCTGGATCGAGATGGGCGGTGCCGGCATGGTCGACCCGCGCGTGTTCGAGAACGTGGGGCTCGACCCCGAGGACTGGACCGGCTTCGCGTTCGGCTGTGGGCTCGAGCGCGCCGCGCAGCTCCGGCACGACATCCCCGACATCCGCGTGCTCTGGGAGGGCGACCTCCGAGCGCTGAGGCAGTTCTGATGCGCGTCCCGGTTAGCTGGTTGCGTGACTGCGTGCCGCTCGAGATGCCGCTCGACGACCTGGCGACGCGGCTCTCGGTCTCAACCGCGGAGGTCGAGGGCATCGAGCGGCGCGGCGTCCCGGATGTCGACGGCAACCTGGGTCGTTTCCGGGTCGGCCGCGTGGTCGAGGCAGCCAAGCACCCGAACGCCGACCGTCTTCAGCTCTGCCGGGTCGACGTCGGGGACGAGGAGCCCCTGCAGATCGTTTGCGGAGCCTGGAACTTCGGCCCGGGAGCGACCGTCGCCGTCGCGCTCCCAGGGGCCGTGCTCCCGGGCGGAGTCGAGCTCGAGCGGCGCAAGGTGCGGGGTGAGCTCTCGAACGGGATGATCCTCGCCGAGGACGAGGTCGACCTGGGGCCCGACCACACGGGGATCATGGTGCTCGACGACGGCTTCGAGCCGGGCACGCCGCTTGCGGACGTGCTGCCCATCGTCGACGACGTGCTGATCGTCGAAGCAACCGGGAACCGCCCGGATCTCCTGTCCATCTACGGCCTGGCGCGCGAGGTGGCGGCGCTGTACGACCTCGAGCTCGCGCCGCCGCCGGGCGTCGACCCCACGCTACGCGTCCAAGAGTCTGAGCCGGTCGAGGTCGAGGTCGAGGATCTCCTGGGCTGCCCGCGCTACATCGGACGGCTGTTCCGCGACGTGCACGTCGGGCCCTCGCCGGTCTGGCTGAAAGCGCGGCTCAATGCGGCGGGCATGCGGCCGATCTCCAACGTCGTCGACGCGACGAACTACGCGATGCTCGCGCTTGGCAATCCGTTGCACGCCTTCGACTTCGCGAAGCTGCACGGCGGCCGGATCGTGGTGCGGCGCGCGAGGCCTGGGGAGCAGCTTCGTACGCTGGACGGCGTCGTCCGGAACCTCACGCCCGACGACCTCATGATCGCCGACGCCGAGCGGTCGGTCGCTCTCGCCGGGATCATGGGCGGCGAGGAGACCGAGATCGGCGATTCGACGACTGACGTCCTGCTCGAGGCGGCGAACTTCGAGCCGTTCACGATTTTCCGCTCGTCCGAGCGCCTGCGGCTTCGCACCGAGGGCTCGAACCGCTGGGAAAAGGGGGTCGACCCGTACCTCGCCCAGCCGGCGGCGACGCTGGCCACGCAACTCATCGTCGACCTCGCTGGAGCGCGCTGGGTCGGGCACACGGACGTCCACGGTGAGCTTCCGGAGCGTCCGGTCGTTCACTATCGGCCGGAGCGGGCCGATCGGCTGATCGGTCTCGAGACCCCTGCCGAGGAGCAGTACGACGTGCTTGGTCGACTCGGCTTCGACGTCGAAGGCGAGCGCGTGGTCGTGCCGACCTGGCGGGCCCGGGACGTGACACGCGAGGTCGACGTGGTCGAGGAGGTGGCGCGCTTCCGGCTCGAGGACGTGCCCTTCACGCTGCCCACTCGCAGCGCGATGTTCGGCAGCTTCAAGCGCGAGCAGCAGCTGCGGCGGCGCGTCGAGGACACGCTCGTCGGCCTCGGCTTCGTGGAGATCTACACGCCGTCGCTGCGACCGGACGACGAGACGACGTGGAAGCTGGAAGAGCCGATCTCGGTGGAATTGAGCGCGCTTCGAACCCGCCTCCTAGCGAGCCTCGTCGAGGCGGCACACCGGAACGCCGAGGTCGGCGTCAGCGGGATTGCCCTGTTCGAGATCGCGCGCGTCTACCTCCCGGACGGCGATTTGCCGAACGAGCGTCTCCGGGCGGCCGGCATCCTCGAGGGCGGCTTCGCCCGCGTGAAGGGCGTGGTCGAGACCCTCTACGCGGCGCTGAAGGCCGATCTGGAGGTCGAGCGCGCCGAGGATCCGCTTCTGCATCCAGGCAAGGCGGCAAAGACCCCCGCGGGCGTCTTCGGCGAGCTGCATCCGAGCGTGCTGGAGGGCACCTGGTCGGCGTTCGAGCTCGACCTGGAGACGCTCTTCGAAGCTTCCCACGAGCCCGTCATCTACGAGGACGTGATCACGTACCCCGCGGTCAAGCAGGATCTGGCGTTCGCTGTCGCGGAGGACGTACCTGCCGGCACGCTGGTCGCCGCTGCGAGGGAAGCGGTGGGCGGTGAGCTGTACGAGATCGTTCCGTTCGACGTCTATCACGGCGAGCAGGTGGGGCCCGGCCGCAAGTCGATCGCGTTCCGCGTCGAGTTTCGGTCGCCGGAACGCACCTTGACGGACGAGGAGGCGGCCGGCCTGCGCCAGAAGATCGTCGATGCGCTGCAGGAGCGCTTCGGCGCGGAGCTCCGCGCCTAGATCCGCGCCTAGATCTTCTCGTCCGGCGCGAGGCGCGCGGCGAGCGCGCTCATCACCTTGGTCTGGATTCCCGGCTGGTGCTGAATGAGCGTCTGGAAGCTGCGCTCGGTGATCACCAGCGTGCGGACCGGGGAGGTCGCGACGACCGTCGCCGTCCGCGGCGTGTGCCTGATGAGCGAGATCTCGCCGAAGAAGTCGCCCGGCCCGAGCTGGTTCACGCGGCGATTGCCCTTCTTCACGTCGGCTGTTCCCTCCACGAGGATGAAGAACTCGCGTCCGAGCCCGCCCTGCTTGGTCAATTCCTTGCCCTCGCGGAGGTCGATCTCGTCTGCGATCGCGGCGACCTCGCCGAGCTCCTTCTTCGAGCACTCCGAAAAGAGCGGGACCCCCTTGATCAACTCGACCTTGGCGTTCTTGCGGAGCATCCAGGCGAGTGTAATTCGCTGGGAGTAGCCTCGTCTCGTGGTCGTGACGTCGCCGGATGACTTTCGCGCCGCGATCCGGGATTACCGGTTCGGCTCGTTTCCATTCGACGGCGACTCGATCGACGCTGCGAAGGCGTCGATCGCCGAGACCGGCCTCGTCGTGGTCGGCGAGCCGCACGGTGTGTACGAGACGCCCGCTGTCCTCTACTCGCTCGCTCAAGCGCTCGAGACGCGCGCCGTCGCATTCGAGTGGTCTTACGAGGAGATGGACGAGGCGGTGCAGCACTTCGTTCGGAGCAGTTCGTTCGACTTCGAGCGTCTGTGGAAGCTGCCGCCTTCCGCGGAGTTCTTCTGCGGCGACGGCCGCATCACGACGGGGCACTTCGCCCTCCTGCAGCGCCTCAGAGACGAAGACCGTCTCGACCAGGTCATCGCCTTCGATCGGCTCGATCCGGAGCCGCATCCGGGAGATTGGCGAATCCGCGACCGGGAGATGGCGGAGCGGCTGCTGGCCGAATGGGACGACGCTCTGCCGCTTCTCGTCGTCACCGGCGCGTTCCATGCGACTGTGCACGTCCATCCCGATCCGGAGGACGAGACCATGGCGTTTCGCCTAGCTCGCAAACGGGGCAGACTTCTACCAGCGATGCTCCAATATCAGAACTCGCCTCCGGTACCGCCGGCGCCGATCATGTTGCGGCTCTCGGAGGGGACGCCGGCAATTGTCCCGGGCCTGCAATCCGGTAAGGAAACGACGACGTAGTGGCAGGCATGACCCAACCTCTTCGGCTGCTCCTGATCACCGCCGTGGCGCTTGGAGCCTTGGGCTCCCCGACCGCGGCCTTTGCACAGAACAAGCTGATCGCAAGCGTCGGCCAGAACGACGCGTTCGTGATCTCGCTGACAAATGAGACAGGTTCCACCGTGCGGGACATCCCCGCAGGCACCTACACGATCGAAGTCCGCGACCAGTCGTCGATGCACAACTTCCACCTCACTGGCCCCGGCGTGGATATGTCCACGACCGTCGCGTTCGTGGGCGACGAGACCTGGACGGTGACGTTCCAGGACAAGCAGCAGTACCGCTTCGTGTGCGACCCGCACTTCACGTCGATGCGCGGAAGCTTCACCGTCGGCGGCGGCCCGCCACCGCCACCGCCTCCGCCACCACCGCCGCCGCCGAAGATTCAAACGCTGAGGGCGACGGTGGGCCCAACGGCGACGATCTCGCTGCGCACGGCGAGCGGCCGTCGCGTGACGGCGCTGCGCCGAGGCCGCTACCGGATCGTCGTCCGCGACCGCTCGGCGATGCACAACTTCCACCTCATCGGCCCAGGCGTGAACAAGCGCACTGCGGTCGGCTTTCGCGGCACGAGGACGTGGACGCTGACTCTGCGTCGCGGCCGCTATCGGTTCATCTGCGACCCCCATGCCACACGGATGCGTGGCGGCTTCCGAGTGACGTAGGTCGCTTTCCCGATTGCCGGGCCGGCATCACGAGGCCCGCGGCCATCCGCCTGCGGCGTGGCCGGCCCGGCAATCGATCTCAAAGCTCGGCTACTCGCGGTCGACGAAGGAGAAGCGGCCGAAACGGACCTTCTCCTTGCCTTCGCGGCTCCGCCGCGCAAGGAAGCGCATTGTCGCACCGATACCGCCGGCGAGCACGAAGCCAAGCCCGAGGGCTCCGGCGGTGAAGGCCGGCAGGTTGCTTCGGAGCTTGGCGCCGACGTCCGTCGCATCCTTGACCCCCGCGCGAAGCGAATCGACAGCCTGCGCCAGGCCCTCGCGCTCCGACTCGAGCTCGCGGCGGACGTCTTCGGTTGTGCGGCTGTTATCGGTTGCCATCGCTCTTCAACGCCTGGGTCGTGAGCTTAGCCTCGTCGATCGCCTGCTCTGGAACCGGAGGCGTCCCTCGCTGGAACCAGCGTGCCGCGAGGAGGCCGAGGACTCCGGCAATCAGAAGCAGCGCGATGCCGACGATGAGCAATGCGAGCCAAGTGGGGAGGACCTCCGCAAGCCCCGCCGCGATAGTCGCGAAGATGAACCCGATCCCGTAGAAGAGCACGACTGCGGCGCCCGCTGCGAGACCGATACCGAGGCCGAGCGCTGCGACCTTTTTCTTGAGCTCCAGCGACGCAAGCTCGAGCTCCAGTCGCGCGATCGAGCTCGCCTTCTCGGCGACGAGCTTCGCGCTAGTGCCGAGGCCCTGCGACTCAGTCTCTGGGATGGGCATGGCTCCTCCAGTCGATGAGCTTGGCCAGGGCGATCCCGATGACGAGCGCGGCGCCCACCACCAGGAGCGGATTCGGACCCTCAGTCTGCTGCTTCGGCGCCTGTGGCATCAGCGGCAGCGCCGGAGCTGAGCTCCCAGCCGGCAGGTCGGTCGGTGCTTCTCCCTTGGCTCGGGCCTTGATCAGGCTCGGCTTCAGCTGGCGCAGGAAGGCCGCGTCCTCGGCCAACGCCTCGGCAAACATCGCCGCCATTCCGCCCTCGGCGGCCGCTCGGTCGGCGAGGTCGCGAAGACGGTCGGCCGCGCGGTCGACCAGCTGATCGCCCTTGTTCATTGTCGTACCGGCGGTTCCTCGCCCGTGGCGACCCGGTACGCGCGCGCGGCGGCCTTCCGAGCGACGAGCACGGCCGCGGCGGACATAGCTATCCAGAGCA
>DASSCT010000210.1:0-18815 GCA_035697545.1 Gaiellaceae bacterium
ATCCAGATCGCGAACGTGAGCGGAGCGCCGACGAGCGCGGCGATCGGCACCTCCACGCCCCGGATCCGGACGTTGAACGGGACGCGGAACGGGCGCTCCAGCTCCGGCTCGGAGAAGCGGAGCTTGATAACGGCCAACTGCGCCGCCGTGAACGCGAGCAGGACGCCGAAGCTGAAGAGCCCGGCCAGGAAGCGCACTTCGCTGCCGATCGCCTCGCCCAGCACGAGCAGCCCCGAGGCGATCAGAGCCGACCAGACGATCGACTGCGGCGCGATCAGCGTCCGGCGGTGCAGGGTGCCGAATGCATGCGGAAGCATCTGATGCTTTCCGAGCGAGTAGGCCAGCCGTCCGGCGCCCGAGATCGAGGTCGTGATGGCGACCACGAGCACGAGGGCCCCGGAGAACCCGACCACGATGCGGAGGAGATCCGCGGCAAACCCGGGTAGCGGACCCTCCAGCGCCGCCGCGATCCCGACGAGCGGCGCGCGGAGCCACGTGGTGCCGAGACCGCTGGCGTAGCCGCCGGGGCCGGAGGGATCCGGATGCGCCGGGTAGGCGGAGATGCCGACGATCGCGATCGCCACCGAGACGGCGACGACGAGCCCGATCCCGACGAAGAGGCTGCGGGGGAGCGTGCGGCCTGGCTCGCGCGTCTCGGCGGCCAGGTTGGCGACGGTCTCGAGCCCGGTGTAGGCGAGCATCGCCAGTGGCAAGGCGAACGCGATGGAGCTCCAGGTCGGCGCCGTGCCCAGGTCCACGCCCTTCGAGAGCGCGTCCGGCGAGAAGAGGAACACGAAACCGAGGACGACGAGGAGCAGCTGCGAGACGAGCGCAAGTCCGGCGATCACGATCGCCGTCCGGTAGAGGCTCGTCCGGCGGATCAGCCGGAGCCCGGCGACGCCGAGGATCACAGCGATTCCGACAACCGTGTCCCACGGCGCGTCGGTGAGCGCGTCCCAACCGACCGTGTGGCCGATGTAGTGGGGGACGAACAGCCCGGCGAGCGCCATGACGATGACGTAGTCGAGGACGAGGGCCCAGCCCGTGAGGAAGCCGGCCGGGTCGTTGAAGGCGCGCCGCACAAACGTCGCCGCTCCCCCGGTCTCCGGGATCGCGCTCGTCCCCTCCGCGTAGGACAGCGCGACGAGGAGGAAGAGGAGGCCGACGCCGAGGAGCACCCACGGCGTGAAGCCGAGCGCGAAGAGCGCGATGACGCCCAGGGCGAAGTAGAGCGACGACGCGATCTCGCCGTAGGCGACCGCCGCCAGCGACGGAACGTCGAGTGCGCGCTGGAGGCCGGGCAGCTTCTTCGCCATTAGCTCTTCTGGCGCTGAAGGTACAGGCGGAAAACGCCGGCGAGGACGAGCATGGCGCCGATGACAAAGCCTAGTCCGCCGCCCACCCCCGCAAGGAGGGTCCTGACGACGATCGCGACGCCGAGGACGACGAGCACGGCAGACAGGAACGTGGTCGTCACGCGGCGCGGCGCCCAGCCGTGATCAGGACGCGCGTGTGGCTGTGTCTGAGCACGTAATCGACCGTGGAGCCGAAGATCTTCTTGCGTCCGGGCCGAACGCGCGGCGCGCCGATGACAATGAGCTCCGCGTTGCGGCCCTCTGCCTCCTCCACGATCGCCGGTCCGGCAGCGCGCGCACGAAGCAGGCGTTCGAGGGGCCTCACGCCGTAGCTCTCGACGATCGCTGCGGCCTGGTCGAGCACGTCGTTCGCCTCCTCTACCTGCTCCGGGAGCCGGACGTCGAGCGGAAGATCGAGCGGCACCTCGAGCACGTGCACGACGGCTACCCTGGCCGCGCGCTCGGTGGCCAGCCGAGCCGCGGCGACGAGCGCCTCCTCCGACTCGAAGGAGCGGACGACGGGAACGACGATCGTCCGGTATTCGACGGTCAGCGACGGGCCGAGGATGAGTACCGGAGCGCGGACGGTCTCCGCGAGGGGCTCCCGCACCACCCACCTCCGGTAGACGGCGTAGCCGGCGAAACCGAGCGCGAGCCAGCCGAGGCCGGCCCAGCGCGTAGCCGGCTCCTGCACGACGACGACGAGCCAGGCAATCCCCGTCGCCGAACCTCCCAGGATCGCGAAGAGCGGCCAGTCCACTCCCCGGTAGCGCAGATTCGGCCGGGCGCGGAAGGCGAGCTCCTCGTCGGGATGCCGGTAGCGATGGCCGACCACCGCCGCATGGGCGATGGTGAAGGAGAGCATCGCACCGAACGAGTACATCGTTCCGAGGAAGGTGGTCTTGCCGGGGAGCAGCGTCAGGATCGAGATCAGGCCGGCGAAGACGAGCAGCGAGAGCCACGGGGTCTTGAAGCGCGGGTGCAGGCGGCGGAAGACCTCCGGAAGCTGGCGGTAGCTCGCCATCGCGTAGGTGATCCGGGACGCCCCGATGACGCCCGCGTTCGTGGCGATGAAGAGTATCGTCGCGGCCAGGATGCCGACGTAGATCTCGAGGGCGTCCAGCAGTGTTCCCGACAGACCGAGGTTCTCGACGACGCCGAGAATCGGGTCGTTCTGAAAGCCACCGTCCTCTGGGGGCAACCCCAGTTTCGTCTGGAAGTCGCCGCCGACCTGCGTGACCGGCAGAGCGGAGAGGGCGACGAACGGCAGGGTCAGGTAGATCGCGAAGACGGCTCCCGCGACCCACTTGTAGGCGCGAGGGACGTCCCGCGGCGGATCGCGCGTCTCCTCGGCGAGGTTCGAGATCGTCTCCAGGCCGGTGTAGGCGATCATCCCGATCGGGATCGCGATCAGGAACTGGCTCCAGGTCGGCGCGACACCGAGCTCGATGTTTTCGACGAGCGTCTCGGGGCTCAGGATCAGGATGAACCCGATCAGGACGAGCAGCAGCTGGGTCGCGAAGTCGACGACCGCGAGGAACACGTTCAGCCCCGCCGCCTCCCGCACGCCGACGATGTTCAGCGCGACGAGCAGGATGATCACGATCGCGCCCCCGATGATGTCCCACGGGTTCTCCCGGAGCGGGCTCCAGAAGACCGACAGGTAGTGCGGCACGAAGAACGCCGAGATGGCGATCGTGATGATGTAGTTGAGCATCTGCGCCCAGGCAGCCCCGAAGGACACGACCTCGTTGAACGCATGCCGGGCGAAGCTCGACGACCCGCCGGCCTCCGGGAATCGGACCGTCCCTTCCGTGTACGTCAGGGAGGTCGCGACGAAGATGATCCCGGCGATGATGAAGACGAACGGCGTCAGGCCGAGCGCGAAGGCGGCGGTGACTCCGAGGGCGTAGTAGATCGACGACCCGACGTTGCCGTACGCCGTGGCGAACAGCGCGGGCGTCCCGAGGACGCGCTCTAATCCCTGCTGACGCCGCCGCCTCCTCGGCACGGCAGGACTCTACTCAGCGGCCCTGATCGCGTCTGCCCCGTCGCTGGCCATGCCCCCCGCAGCCACGACCAGTGTCTGACACTCGTCCGGGCCGAAACGGACACGGCGAGTGTCTGACACTCGTCCCCGCCGATACGGACGGGCCTGTCCGGGAGCGGCTTAGCCGTGGATCGAGACGATCAGCGGGATGATCAGGATCGCGACGATGTTTGTGATCTTGATCATCGGGTTGATCGCAGGGCCGGCCGTGTCCTTGTACGGATCGCCGACGGTGTCGCCGGTGACCGCGGCTGCGTGGGCGTCCGAGCCTTTGCCGCCGTAGGCGCCGTCCTCGATCAGCTTCTTCGCGTTGTCCCACGCGCCGCCGCCCGAGGTCATCGCGATCGCGAGGAAGATCCCCGTGACGATCGTCCCGATCAGCAGCCCGCCCAGCATCTCCGGCTTGATAATCCCGACGACGACCGGGAACACGACCGGGATCAGACTCGGGACCATCATGTTCTTGATCGCCGCGCCCGTGACGATGTTGACGGTGCGCCCGTACTCCGGGCGGCCGGTTCCCTCCAGCAAGCCGGGAATCTCGCGGAACTGGCGCCGGACCTCCTGCACCACCTGACCGCCCACACGCCCCACGGCCTGCATCGCCAGCGAGGAGAAGAGGAAGGGCATGAGGCCGCCGATGAAGAGCCCTGCGATCACCCAGGCGTCGTTGAGCATGAACGTGACGTTCAGCCCTTCCTGGTCGAGCTCCGTCGTGAACCCGTCGAAGAGGATCAGGGCGGCAAGGCCTGCCGAGCCGATCGCATAGCCCTTCGTCACCGCCTTCGTCGTGTTGCCGACGGCGTCTAGCGGATCCGTGACGGCTCGAACGGACTCGTCCAGCTCGGCCATCTCAGCGATGCCGCCCGCGTTGTCGGTGACCGGGCCGTAGGCGTCGAGCGCGACGATCAGGCCCGTCATCGCCAGCTGCGCCATGACCGCGACGCCGACGCCGAAGAGCCCCTCGATCTCGAAGGCGGCGATGATCGCCGCCGCGATCACGAGCACCGGCGCGGCCGTCGCCTGCATCCCGATCGCCAGGCCCTCGATGATGTTCGTGGCATGCCCGGTCAGCGAGGCGCGCGAAATGCCCTTCACGGGCGCCCAGCGCGTCCCTGTGTAGTACTCGGTGATCGCGACGAGCAGGAAGGTGACGCCGAGGCCGATCAGCGTGCAGCCGTAGAGGTTCCAGAACGGGAAGCGATCGCTATCGAATGCGGCAGTGACCGGAATGAACAGGAGGGCGGAGAGCACGGTGGCCACGGCGACGGCCTTGTAGAGCGCCCCCATGATCGAGCCGCGCGGTCCGACGCGCGCGAAGAACGTCCCGACCACCGAGGCAAGGATCGCGACACCGCCGATGACGAGCGGGTACTCGACGATTCCCGTCTCCGGGAACCGTACTGCGCCGAGGAACATGACGGCAACGAGCGTGACCGCATAGGTCTCGAACAGGTCGGCTGCCATCCCGGCGCAGTCGCCGACGTTGTCGCCGACGTTGTCCGCGATCACTGCCGGGTTGCGCGGATCGTCCTCGGGGATGCCTGCCTCGACCTTGCCGACGAGGTCGGCGCCGACGTCGGCTGCCTTCGTGTAGATCCCGCCGCCGAGACGGGCGAACACGGAGATCAACGAGCCGCCGAACGCGAGCCCGACCAGATGCTCCGTGGCCTCGCGCGCCGTCTCGTCGAACCACTCGGTGAGAATCCCGTAGTAGCCGGCGACGCCGAGCAGGCCCAAGCCGACGACGAGCAGGCCGGTCACCGAGCCCGCCGAGAACGCCACGCGGAGCGCCGGGGCGACGCCGCGCTTGGCCGCCTCCGCGGTGCGGACGTTGGCCCGGACCGCGACGTTCATTCCGATGAAGCCGGCGGAGGCGGAAAGCACCGCGCCGATCAGGAAGCCGATGGCGGTGCCCCAGCCGAGGTCGTTCCAGAAGCCGATCAGCAGGAAGAGGACGATGGCGACGCCCGCGATCGTGGTGTATTGCCGCCGCAGGTAGGCGGAAGCGCCCTCCTGGATCGCCTTCGCAATCGCCTGCATCCGCTCGGTGCCCGCCGGAAGCCGCAGCAGCCATAGCGTCAGCCCGATTCCGAAGGCGATCGCGACGAACGAGCAGACGATGGCGATCAGAACTGGATGGTCAGCAAGAAAGTCCAGCGGAGCCGTCTCCTAGGAGGAATGGCGCGCCGAAGAAGCCCCCCGGCGCCGCGGTTTTCTACCACAAGGGCGCTACCGTCTGCGGCCGCGGCTGATCAAGACGCCCACCCACGTTCCGCTTGGAGCCGGACGCCCGGGCGCCGAGCCCTCCTACTGAATTGAGGGCTGTGGCTTAGGTATCCGCGGCCGCCGACGCGTACGCGAGCTGGAGGTTGGCGACCACCTGGTTGAAGTCGCGGAGGACTTCCTCGGGAACTGCGCCCTCGAGCGCACCGATCATCGCCCTCACGCCATCGATGGCAAGCCGTGCCTGCTCGAGATCCCTTGACGACTCGTCGAGCTTTGCGAACCCCAGCTGAGCCACTGTCGCCATGGTCGAAAGGAGGAGGTCGGAAACCTTCATTTGCCTGAGGGCCTCCAGGAGCTCCTCGGGGCTCGGCTCCTCCGGCTTAGAGCTCAACCTGTTCCTTCGGACGCACCTGCTCGGCGTAGATCTCCTCGAGCGTCGCGCCCTCCTCGTAGCGTGCGATCTGCCGCTCGGCGGCGTTCGCGGCGGGCACGCCAAGAAATGGCGTGACGCCGATCTCGTCCGCGACCGGCTGGACCCACTCGATCAACTGCTCGATGCGCTTCCGTTTATTGACGAGCTCACCGGTCTCGAGGTCGATGAAGTCGCCGACGAGGCCCGACCGGATCGCGCGCCAGAAGTTTTCCTCGATCATTCGGTGCGTCGGGAGGGGCAGCAGCTCGCCCTCGTCGAGTGCGCGGGCCGTCCTCACGGCGAGCGCGTACGACAGCGCGGCGAGCGACCGCGATTCGCCGAGGTCCGGCTGAGCATCGGAGATCCGGATCTCAACCGTCGGGAATGCGAGATGAGGACGGACGCTCCACCACATCTGCGTGTGCTCGGTGATCGAGCCTGTGCGGTAGAGCAGGCGGACGTACCGCTCGAACTCCCCCCAGCTCCCGTAGGCGTCCGGGATCCCACAGCGGGGGAAGAGCCTCGTGAAGATCTCCGTCCGCACCGAGTGAAGGTGCGTGAAAACGTTCTCGAGAAACGGCGAGCTCGCCGAGAGCGCGAGCAGTTCGGGAAGCAGGTGGCGCAGGTGGTCGCAGGTGCGCACCGCCCGGTCCGGCCCGTTGACCGCCACATGGACGTGAAGGCCGAAGGAGTTGTTGCGCCAGACGACCCAACGGAGGATCTCGTCGTTCCGCCGGTAGTGCGGTGTGTCGATGATCCGCTGCTCCTGCCAGGAGCTCCAAGGATGCGTTCCCGTGGCGCCGAGAAGCACGCCGAGCTGGTCGGCGAGTGCGAACAGCTGGTCACGGCGCTCCCCCATCCGGGCTGCAGCTTCGGCGAAGCCTTCGCAGCGGCCCGTGCGAACCTCGACCTCGGATGCGATCAGCTCGCCGACGAGGTGCTCTTCGAGGTCGGTTCCCTGCGCGGCAGCCTGCAGCTCCTCGAACCGGTTCGTGAGCGACAGCGTCTCCGGGTCGAGGATCGCGAACTCTTCCTCCACCGCGACGGTGAAGTCCTGTGCCGACTCGTACGCCTCGCGCGCGACGCGAAGCTGCTCGTCCGGGCTCAGATGCTGCTCGTCTGCCATTGGGCGGCGAAGGTTAAATCAGCCGGCCGTGCCGGCAGAGCCGCCACGGCCTCTTCTCGTCGGCGCCGGCGAGCCGGTGCCTTGGAAGGGCTTGAGCAGGCGGTCTGCGACATGGGCCCAGGACCAGCGCTCTTCCGCCACCCGTCGAGCCCGCTGCGACAGCTCGGCGCGCTCCTCTGGGGAGCGGTCGAGGAGCCCCCGGAGCTTGTGGGCCAGATCGGCGACATCGCCGGTCTCGAAGCTTGCCGGCACGCCGGCCGCTTCGAGCGCGTCGGCGATCTCCGCCAGGCCCGAATGCCGGGCGACGAGCGGGAGCGATCCGCCGGCCGCCGCCTCCGCAGCGACCATCCCGAAGGCCTCCGGGAAGATCGACGGGACGACGGTGACGTCGGCGAGCGGGATCAGGCTGGCGAGGTGGCGATGCTCGAGCGGGCCGGTGAAAAGCGTCCGCGGGCCCGCCAGGCCTTCCAGCTCCTCCCGGTAGTCGCCGAATCCGACGACGACGGCGCGGGCGTCCACGGTGCGAAGCGCTTCGAGAAGCAGGTGGACGCCCTTGTTCCGAAGCAGTTTCCCGAAGTAGAGAACCGTCGGCTCGTCGCCGGCGAGGAAGTGCGCCAGGCGCTCCGCGTTCCCCTCGTCCGGGAGGCGTTCGTTGGCGTTCCCGGGGTTCGGGAGGTCGCGGTGGGATTCCTCCAGCAGCTGGGAGAGGGCTTGCGCGCGGGGCAGCGGCCGGAACTCGTCGACGTCGACGCCGGGTGGGACCTCGAGCACGCGCTCGACGTGCCCGACGACCGTCTCGAGCACCTCGCGGATATGGCCGGAGCCGACGAAGACAGCACGTGCATCCGCCAGGGTCTCCCTCGCCCACGCCGCCAGCTCGGCGTTCCCGCGCATCGAGTACTCGAGCTCCGACCCGTGCGCCTTGACAGCAAAGGGGAGGCCCGACGCGTTGGCCACCGGGGCGCCGAGCAGAACGTGGTTGGCAAACACGAGGTCGGCCGGAGCGAGCTCGCGGAGGGCGGCTGCGTTCGCCTCCACGTAGCGATCGCGCTCGGCGGGCGTGAAGTCCTGGAGCCGCTTGGCCTCGAGACCCTCATAGCGGTCGAGGACGAAGACCGGCAGGAGCCCGCCGATGTCGGGACGGACGACACTGGCGCCGGCGAGGTCGTACTGCTCGGGATGCGGTTCCTGGCTGACGAGGACGACGTCGTGCCCCGCGCGACTCCACTCCCGCGCGATCGCGCGCGTGTAGACGTTCGAGCCGGTTCCGCCGAGCAGGTAGCCGTGCCAGAGGAGGATGCGCACGCCCGAACGTTAAGGCCACGTCCAGGGACAGTCCTGGAACGTGGCCCGGACCGCCCCGCCCAAACTGGCCTCCCGTACCCTCGAGCCATGACGAGTGTCTGACACTCGTCCTGGCGGCGGCGGTCAGGTCAGATGGAAGTAGAGGGCGTAGAGGAGCTCGACGGCCGGGTTGCTCGTGTGCACGGCGACCTCGCTCGGCACGTCGAGGAGCGCCTCGGAGTAGTTGAAGATGATCCGGACGCCGGCGTCGACGAGATCGTCCGCGGCAGACTGGGCACTGTCCGCGGGGACGGCCAGCACTCCGACGACGATGTTCTTCTCGCGGACGGCGTCATTGAGACCCGAGTAGTCCTCGACCTCGACGTTGCCCACGTGGCGGTGGATCTTCTCCGGATCGCGGTCGAAGATCGCCGCGATGTTGATCCCGTGCTCTGCGAAGATCGGCGAGCTCGCGATCGCTTCCCCGAGCCGGCCCGCACCAACGAGGGCGATGTTGTGCTGACCCTGGGTGCGGAGGATCCGCCGGATCTCGCCGAGGAGCCCCTCGACGCTGTAGCCGACCCCGCGCTTGCCGAACTTGCCGAACGTCGAGAGATCACGGCGGATCTGCGTCGCGTTGATGTTGGTGTAGTCCGACATCTCCTGGGAGGAGATGCGCTCCTTGCCCATCTTCCGGGCCTGCGTGAGGACCTGCAGATACCGGCTGAGCCGGGCCGCGACTCCGACCGTCAGGCGCTCGGGAACCGCGGTCTGCGGCTGAGCTTGTAACACCACACAAGGATTGTGCCAGTCGGCGTCACTGCTCGCACCAAGGAGTCACAAAGTCCCCTCGGAAGGGTGGGTTTGTGCGAGCTTCGCGCGGAGCGCCTCCGGATACACGAAGTACGTGAAGGCCCGCTCGCCGTCGATCTCGACGACCGGCAGCCACTCCCGATAGCGATCCTCGAGCTCCGGGTTGCCCGTGATGTCGATCTCCTCAAGCTCGAACGGCTGCTCGGCGTGCGCCGCGTCCAGCACGCGCCGCGCGGCCGCGCAGAGATGGCAGCCGTCCGCGTAGTAGAAGGCGACGTGGGTTACGGGTAGAGCCCGCGGGTCAGCGTCGCTTCGGCGACCCGCTGGACGGCGAGGCCGTAGGCGGCGATCCGCATCGTCGTCGACTTGGCCTCGTACGTGGCCCACGTCTCGTGAAAGGCGCGTGACGTGATGTCGTTCAACCGCGCGTTCACCTCGTGCTCCTTCCAGAAGTACTCCTGAAGGCCTTGCACCCACTCGAAGTAGGAGACGACGACGCCGCCGGCATTCGCGAGCACGTCGGGGAGGACCATCACACCACGGTCTTCGAGGATCTCGTCCGCCGTCGGCGTCGTGGGGCCGTTCGCGCCTTCGCAGATCAGCTTCGCCTTGATCTTGTCCGCGTTCTCGGAGGTGATCACCTGCTCCAGCGCGCAGGGGGCCAGGACGTCGCAATCGAGAAGCAGGAGCTCGTCGTTCGTCACCTGCTCGGTGTCCTTCAGGCCATTGAGCGCACCCGTCTCCTGCTTATGGGCCAGCGCGAGCGCGACGTCGATGCCGTTCGGGTTGTAGATGCCGCCTGCAGAGTCCGAGAGCGCGACGACGATTGCACCGTCCTCGGCGACGAACTTGGCCAGGTAGCTGCCGACGTTGCCGAACCCCTGGACCGCGACCTTCATCCCCTGGAGGGAGCGGTCCTGCTTCGCGACTGCCTCACGGATGCAGTAGTGCGAGCCGCGTGCCGTCGCCTCGAGCCGGCCGAGCGAGCCGCCGAGATTGAGCGGCTTGCCGGTGACCACGCCGAGCACGGAATGTCCCTTGTTCATCGAGTACGTGTCGAAGATCCAGGCCATCACCCGCGGGTCGGTGCCGACGTCGGGTGCTGGGATGTCCTTTTCCGGCCCGATCTCGTTGACGATCTCGGACGTGTAGCGGCGGGTCATCCGCTCGAGCTCGCTTTGCGAGAGCTGCTTCGGGTTGCAGACGACACCGCCCTTGGCGCCGCCGAATGGGATTCCCATCAGCGCGCACTTCCAGGTCATCCACATCGCGAGCGACTTGACCTCGTCGAGTGTGACGTCCGGGTGGTAGCGGATGCCGCCCTTCGACGGGCCGCGGGCGATGTTATGCGTGACGCGGTAGCCCTCGAAGACCGCGATCGTCCCGTCGTCCCTCGAGAACGGGACCGAGACGACGACCGACTTCTTGCAGCGCTCGAGGACTCGGACGAGGTTGGGATCGATCTTGAAGACGTCCGCGACCTTCCGCAGCTGCTCCTGGGCCAGCTCGAACGGGTTCTCGCGGAGGTGAGTTGTCGGCGCAGCGACGGTGGTCACGGGCCGCCCGAGTATACGACGGTCGTCAAGCCTCAGCGGATTCTGAACTCGACGTTTTGCCTGCTAGGAGCCCCATCTCCAGGTGGATATGCGAGCAAGCGCAGGCGATAGCGGCCGGGTCCCAGCCGTCGCCCGAGCGGGCCTCTCCCGGTCAAGCCGAACGTGTACCGGCCGGGCAGGAGGTTGCGAAGCCGGGAGAGGCGGCCCATGCGGTTCTCGCCTCTCCAGAGCTCGAGGTCGAGATGGGAAACCGGGAGCACCTCGGTGACGCCGGCGCCCTGGACGAGCCGACCCGCGCGCAATTCGAGGAGCGCCGGGGCCGAGTCCGAGGGGCGGAAACTGCGCGTTGAGAGGCGGACGGAACCAAGCAACGCGCGCTCGGGCGGCCCGAGGGTGAGCGTCCACGGGACCCGGATGGGTGCGCCTCCCCCGGCGCGAAGTTCGATGCTCGAGCTGATCGCCTCGGTTCCACGGGGCATGAACGCAAGCCGGCCGGCGAGGAAGACCTTCTCCTCGGCGCCGGGCAAGAGCGTCACGCGCGAGGGCGACACCGCCAGCGCGAGGCCGCCGACCTCCCCCTGACGACCGATGGAGATGTCCACCTGGAGCCGGCGCCGCGACAGGTTCCGGACGACGAACGTCTGCGTCCCCGACCACCCCGCCCGGGGCGCTCGGCCGAGCGAGAGCGTCGCCGGGTCGGCAACGACTTCCACAGCCGACGCCGCCCCGAGATCCAGCAGGCCGCCCCGCTGCGCGGTTCCAACGAGCGCCGCCTTGAGCGCCGAGGCGTCGAGCTCGGGGCGCGCCTGGGCCAGCAGCGCCGCGGCGGCCCCGCTGACTGCGGCCGCCGCGCTCGAGCCGCTCACCGTCCCGTAGGCCGGCAGGCCGTCTGCGCCGCGTCCGGTGTGCGACGTCAAGAGCGCGACGCCGGGTGCGAGAAGCTCCGGCTTCAGGCCCCCGTCGAAGGCGAGCCCGCGCGAGGAGAACGCCGCTGGCCCGTCCACGTTCGGATTGGGCCGGGATCGTGCAGTGCCGATGTCGACGGTGGTCTCCTCCCCGCGCCTGATCAGCGCCGCCGCCGCCCGAGCCGCGGGCTCCGGGATCGAGAGCACCGGAACCCCCATGCGCTCGTCCAGCCCGAGGCTTCCGGCCGGGACTTCGCTCCCGTGCAGGATCACCGCGTCTGCTCCTGCCCGCGCGGCGCCCGCGGCCGCCGTGTCGGGCGACTCCCCGGTGGGCGTCAGCGCGGCCTTGCCGGCGACGCGGCTGTAGCCGCGGCGGTCGAAGAAGTCCCCGATCGAGAGACTCGGCTCGGTCGCCCCCAGCACCGTCGGGAGCAGCTGCTCGCGCCGGACGGGCAGAGCGAGATCGAGCCGCATCGGCTTGCTCGGCGCGACGGCGCCCGCCAGCGGGACCTCGCCGCTGAAGACCACGCTGAGCCCCGAGCGGATGGTCACAGGCACCTGGTCAGTCGCCGGCCGAAGGTCGGCTGCTCCGACGGTCAGGGCGGCCGCAGCGCCTCCAGGGCCCGAGATGCTCCCGTAGCGCGGCCCGGCAGGCCCGTCGTTTCCGGCGGGCGCGACGACGAGCGTGTCGAGCGCGAGCGCGCCGGCCACGGCCCTCGAGCTGGGACTGTCGGCGAACGCGGCGTAGGGCTCGGCGAAACCCAGGACGGCGATCCGCGCCGCGTCGTGGGCGTTCCCGTCCCCGTCGGGATCCACGGCGCGCTCGAGCCCAGCGATGAGCTGGTCGGTGCGCGAGTAGACCGCCCAACGCCCGGCAACGTCACGCTGCCAGCCGCCGACCCTGATCGGGAGCAGCGTCGCGTTCTCGGCGATGCCTCTGAGGCCGCCGGGCCCGCCCGAGCCGACGATCAGGCCGGCGAGCTCGGTCCCGTGCCGCTCGCGCTCGGCAGGTTCGTCGGGCTTTTGATCCGGCGAGGCGAGGTCGTCCTTCTCCAGGATGTCGACCCCTTCGAGCACGGCGCCGGTCAGGTAGTCGTGGCTGAACTGGACACCGGTGTCGACGAGCGCCACAGTGACCCCGCGCCCCGTCGCGCCTCCGAGCGTGACCTGAGCCTGATAGCCAGAGCCGGCAGCGAGCTTCTGCCGCTCGATCAGCGCGCTCGAAAGCGACGCCGGGTAGGCGATCCGTACGGGATAGACGCCCTCGACCTCGGGGAAGCTCTGAAGCAGCGCGATCGCTCGGGCGTCCAAAGGAGCGGAAAAACCCGACAGCACCCGCGTGTAGCTGAACTCCGGCCGGAGGCGAAGCCCCGCCACGGCGAGCCTGGCGATCAGTTGCTGTTGTGCGGCGAGCGCGGCGGCATGCCAGCGAACCTGGTCCGCTTCGCTCGCCAGTCCTCCGGCGGCCTCGACCCGGTCGGCGAGCGACGGCGTCCGCAGCACGACGATCATCCGCTGCCCGACCGGGACCTGGGGCCGCGCCCCGCCGACGAGACCGCGCCACGAGGCGCGTTCGGCCATCGGCTTGGACGAGTGCCCGCCGGTCGCCGCGGCAACGGAGGCGACCGCGCCGGCGATCGCTATGAGCCCGAGCAGCGCGAGCTGCGCCAGGCGGCGCTCAAGCAAAGGCATCGAGGGCAAGGTACCGAGGATAGGGAATGGGATCGGCGTACCTCGCCGCCGAGGCGATCATCGCCGCATTGTCGGTGCAGAGCTCGAGCGGCGCGGCGGCGGCTTCGGGCAGCGAGGCCCGGAGCTCGGAGTTGGCGGCGACACCGCCCACGATGGCGATCCGCTCGGCGCCGAGCTCCTCGGCGGCGGCCCGCGTCCGCTCCACCAGTGCGCGCACGATCGCCCGCTGGTACGAGGCGGCGAGGTGGGCCTTGCAACGCTCCGCCTCGTCGCCCAGATCACGAACCGTGTACAGAAGCGACGTCTTCAGCCCCGAGAAGGAGAAGTCGAAGCCGGGAACGCGCGCGACGGGGAAGGAGAACGCCCCTGGATCCCCTTCCCGGGCCAAGCGGTCGATCTCGGCGCCGCCCGGGTAGCCCAGGCCGAGCAGGCGCGCGCCCTTGTCGAACGCCTCGCCGGCGGCGTCGTCCAGCGTCGTCCCGATGATCTCGAACGCTCCGCGGTCGCGGACATCCAGTAGCAAGGTGTGCCCGCCGCTGGCGAGCAGGCACACGAATGGAGGCTCGACCGGATCCGGAGCCAGGAACAGCGACGCCACGTGGCCGTGGAGGTGATTGACGGGAACGAGCGGCAGGCGCCGCGACCAGGCGAGTGCCTTCGCGGCGGAGACGCCGACGAGCAGCGCTCCGATCAGGCCCGGACCCTGCGTGACCGCGACGCGCTCGACATCGGCGAGGCCGGCATCCGCCTCGTCGAGCGCTCGCCGGAGCACCGGCAGGATCAGCTCGAGGTGATGCCGGGACGCCACCTCGGGAACGACGCCGCCGTACTGCGCGTGGAGCTCCGCCTGCGAGGACACGACGTTGGCGAGCAGGCGCCCGTCCTCCGTCACGAGCGCCGCCGCGGTCTCGTCACAAGACGTCTCGATCCCCAGAATCACGCGCTAGCTGGCTCTCGGACCGGGTCCTTCCACATGATCAGCGCGTCCTCGCGATTGTCCGTGTAGTACCCACGCCGGATTCCGCGCGGGACGAAGCCGAGTTTCTCGTAGAGGCGGATGGCGCTCCTGTTCGACACCCGCACCTCGAGGGTGTAGCCGCGCCGATCGTCGCCAGCGGTGACCTCGAACAACCGGTTCAGGAGCTTCGTGGCGATTCCCTGCTCTCGGTAGTCCTTTTGCACGGCGACGTTCATCACGTGCCAGGCGTCCGCGTAGCGCGAGATGATCAGGTAGCCGACGAGGGCCTCACGGGCATCCGTGTCCACCGCGCCCAGGCAGATCGACGAGGTCTTCGCGAGCTCGGAGGCGAACATCGAGCGCGACCAGGGGGTCGGGTACGACTGGCGCTCGATGCGCTCAATCGCGGCGAGGTCGGCAAGAGTGAGGCGGCGGAGCTCGATGTTCACGTGCGTGTGCGGTCGACGTCCGGGACCCGAAGGTACATGGGCTCGACCAGCTCGGGAAGGCCGAACCCCTCCGCCAGCTGGGCGTGGAAGCGCGCCCGCGGGATGTGAAGCTCGCTGTCATCGGGTGGAACGACGCCGCCTGCAAGCTCGATCACGTCGCGGTAGCGAACGGCACCGTCACCCACGTAGGAGCGGCCGCTCTCGACGGGGAGCTCGGCAGGAGCGACGACGACCGCCTGCCCGGCGAGGAGCGAGAAGACCTCGCGGCGACGGGCGTCGATCACCGGCGTCGCGGCGGGTGCGCCTGCGGCCAGCGCGTCCAGGGTGGAGACACCGGCGAGGCCGACGTCCAGTGCGAAGGCGAGGGTGCGCGCCGTCGCCAGTCCCATTCGCAGGCTCGTGAAGCTTCCCGGCCCGGTTCCGACGGCGATCCCTTCGACCTGGGAGTCCCGCACGCCGCCGCGCCGGAGGAGCGCATCGAGATCCTCCAGCACGGACACCGGCCGCGACGTGAGCTCCCCGAGCACCTCTCCGTCCCAGACGAGGGCGCTCGTCGCGACGTCCGTCGCCGTGTCGAAGGCCAGGATCAGCACTCCCGCACCTCGATGTGCCGGCGGTCGTCGCCGGCGTGCTCGAGCTCGAGCTCGAAGCGGGCCGGCGGGAGCACGCCCTCGCCGGCCTCCGGCCATTCGACGAAGCAGACGGCGCCGTCGAAGTACGGCTCGAGATCGCCCCACTCGGCCGGGGAAACGCCCGCGAAGCGGTAGAGGTCGAGGTGGGAGACGTCGACGCGGCCGCGATAGCGGTGGCCGACCGTGAAGGTCGGGCTCGTGATCGGGCCCTCGACGCCGAGCGCGCGGCAGGCTCCGCGCACGAGCGTCGTCTTGCCCGTGCCGAGCTCACCGGCGACGGTGACCACGTCGCCGGGCTCCAGTTTGGCGGCAAGCCGCGCGCCCACGGCCTCCGTTTCCTCCGGGGAGGCGGATTCGACCGTCATGGTGCAGAGGCTAGAAGAGGCCCAGCTGGACCGTAGGCTGGGCGCTGAGCGCGACGGGCTCCGGCTCGGGAACCTCGTCGGCTCGCCCCAGCAGCTCCGGAAGCCGGGAGAAGTCCTGCTGGAGCACCTCCAGCATCCTCGGCGTGTAGAGCGCCGCGGCAGGGTGGTAGAGCGGGTAGAGCAGCACCTGGCGCCCGCCGACCGTCGTCTCCTGGTCGACGCCGTGGACCCTCGTGATCCCCGTCTGCTTCCCCGAGAGCAGCTTCGTCGCGAAGTTCCCCAAGGTGGCGACGACCCTCGGCTCGATCAGCGCGATCTGGCGAAAGAGGTGCGGCTCGCACGACTCGATCTCGTCCGGAGCCGGGTCGCGGTTGCCGGGCGGTCGGCACTTGAGGACATTGGCGATGTAGACGTCGGAGCGCTCGAGGCCGATCCCCGCAAGGAGCTTGTCGAGCAGCTTTCCCGCCTGGCCGACGAAGGGCAGTCCCTGCTTGTCCTCGTGGAAGCCGGGCGCCTCGCCGACGAACATGAGATCGGCATGAGGGTCGCCCACGCCGAAGACGACCTGCGTTCTGGTCTGTGAGAGCCGGCACCGCGTGCAAACCGAGACCTGCTCGCCGAGGGCCTGGAGCGTCGTCACCCGGGCGAGTCTAGGGCGGGCGCCGGACGCAGCTCTCACGGCTTGCTAGCCGCAGCCGCAGGATCCGCCGCAGCAACCGCCGCCGGCGGAGCGCGGTGCGCTACCGAAGCTCGGGAGCTCGCTGCTCGAGCCGTGGGCGGCGAACACCGAGAGCTGCTTGCGGACGTCCGAGGCGCCGCAGTCGGGGCAATCCGGCTGCTGTCCGTTCCGGACGAGCTCCTCGAAGTGCGACTCGCACTGCATGCAGACGTACTCGTAGATCGGCATCGACCAGGAGTGTATCCCGAGCGTCGGGCCCAGGATTACACTTGCAGTCGCCCGGTATCCGCAACGGAACTGGAGCGACTAATGATCGAAAGTGTGAACGTGATCGGCGCCGGCCGAGTCGGCTCGGCGGTCCTCGCCCGCCTCGCGGAGCGCGGAATAGAGCGGCGTGACGACGCCGACGTCGTCCTCCTGTGCGTCCCGGACACGGCGATTCCGGCCGTTGTCCAGTGTCTGACACCAGACGTGTCGCAGTGGATTGCGCACACGAGCGGAGCGACACCGCTGTCCGCGCTCGATCCCTACCGGCGGCGCTTCGGCCTGCATCCGCTCCAGAGCTTCACCAAAGCGCGCGGGCCCGAGCAGCTCGACGGAGCGGCGGCGGCGATCACCGCGGAGACGGACGAAGCACGGGCGGTCGGCTTCGAGCTCGCGCGGCTACTCGGCCTCGAGCCCTTCGAGCTCGCCGAGGAGGACCGCGCGCTCTATCACGCTGGCGCTGCGATCGCGTCCAACTATCTCGTCACGCTCCATCGCGCGGCGGCAGAGATCTTCGAGGCCGTCGGTGCGCCGACGGCTGCGCTTCGCCCGCTCATGCAGGGCGTGATCGACAACAACTTCGAGCTGACCGGCCCGATCGCGCGCGGTGACTGGGAGACGGTCGATCGCCACCTCGACGCGCTCAGGGAGCGGAAACCGAAGCTCGAGCCGCTCTACCGGGCTCTCGCGGAGGCGACCGCGCCGTGAGAATCGTCCGCACGATCCCGGAGCTCCAGGAGGCGCTTGCTCAGCCCGACGGCTCCATCGGCCTCGTCCCCACCATGGGGGCGTTCCACGAGGGTCACCTGTCCCTCTTCCGGGCGGCGCGAGCGGAATCGGACGTCGTTGTCGTGAGTTTGTTCGTGAACCCCGTCCAATTCTCGAGCGGTGAGGATCTCGCGCGCTATCCGCGTGACGAAGAGCGCGATGCCCAGCTGGCGGAAGCGACGGGCGTGGACGTCCTCTTCGCGCCGAAGCAGGACGAGCTGTACCCGCCCGGCTTCGAGACCTGGGTCGACGTCGAGGAGCTCGGCCGCAGCCTCGAGGGCGAGTTCAGGCCCGGGCACTTCCGCGGAGTCGCAACGATCTGCTTGAAGCTCTTCAACCTCGTCCGGCCCGAGCGTGCCTACTTCGGCCAGAAGGACGCGCAGCAGGCGGCCGTGATCCGGAGGATGGTGCGCGACCTGAACGTGCCGGTCGCGATCCGCGTGCTCCCGACGGTGCGCGACGACGATGGTCTCGCGCTCTCGTCCCGAAACGCTTACCTCTCGCCCGAGGAGCGGGAACAGGCGCTCACCCTCCCGCGAGCGCTGGCGACCAAGGATGCGGCCCGGGCACGGGAGCTCCTGCGAGGGCTCGACGTGGACTACGTCGAGATCGCCGACTTCGACCCGAAAGTCCTGGCCGCCGCGGTTCGCGTCGGCTCCACCCGTCTGATCGACAACGTCGTCCTGGAAGGAGAAGCCTCATGAAGCTGTCGCTGACCGAGATCGCCGAGCGCAAACGGCAAGGCGAGAAGCTGGTCATGGTCACCGCCTACGACCACCCGAGCGCGCGGCTCGCCGATGCCGCGGAGGTCGATCTGATCCTCGTCGGCGATTCGGCGGCTGACAACGTGCTCGGCTACGACTCGACGGTCCCGGTGACGGTCGACGAGCTGGTCGTCCTCGTTCGAGCGGTCACGCGCGGCGCCGAGCATGCGTTCGTGATCGCGGACATGCCCTTCGGCTCCTTCCAGGTCTCGGACGAGACGGCGCTCGCAAACGCCGTCCGCTTCGTCAAGGAAGCGGGCGCCGACGCCGTCAAGCTCGAGGGCGCGGGCCCGTCGCTCTCGCGCGTGCAGGCAATCGTCGGTGCGGGTATTCCGGTGATGGGCCACGTCGGCCTGACGCCGCAGTCCGCGACGATGCTCGGCGGCTACAAGGCGCAGGGGCGAACAGCGGCGAAGGCGCAGCGCCTCCACGCCGACGCGAGAGCGCTGGAGGCCGCCGGCTGCTTCGCCGTCGTGCTCGAGGCCGTTCCAGCGGAGGTGGCCGACCGGATCAC
>DASSCT010000211.1:0-3354 GCA_035697545.1 Gaiellaceae bacterium
AGACCCCTCGGCGAGCTGCTCGAAGATCGCCCGCCGGGTGGGATCGGCAAGCGCGCTGAGTGCGTCTTCGTAAGCCTTCACTTACCGTAAGTCTACGCTTACGGTAGAGACCAGTCAAGGTTAGACCGGCGCCTCTTCGAGGTCGAGGAGCTGGCGCTTGCGCTCGAGGCCGCCGCCGTAGCCTACGAGGCTTCCGGTCGAGCCGACTCGACGTCGCGAGGAACTAGCGGACGCGAGGCGCGCCAATACCCGCAACCGCCTCGAGGCCGGCGGCGTCGAGCCGCTTCGATCCGGCGGTCAAGGCCAGTCGAGCTCGACGGGTGTCGGTGACGGTTGCCGAGCTCGAGCTCGAAACGCCCGGCGTGAGCGCAGCCCAGCGTACCCTCAGCCGTCCCTCGGCGTGGCCCATACGTGGCCCATGGGAGCACGGAACGCCGAAACGGGAACGGCTTGAACAAGCGGGCGAGCTCAGGGTTTCCCCTGCAAATGTGGCCGTTTGTTGCCGTTCGTTGCCGAGCGTCGCTCCGGGCGGCGCGGCCTGTCACGCCGGAGGTCGCGGGTTCGAGTCCCGTCGCTCCCGCTTCCAAGGTCTCTTAGGATCAACGCTCTCGGTAAGCGGCACGGCATCGCAGCAAACTGCTTGAAGCGTAGATGCAGTCGAAGGCTGCGAAATCGTTTGGCAGACGATCTGGCGGAAGCACGACAGTTTTCCCGTGCACGCGCACATAGACGCGGCCTGTGGACAGTGCAAGAATCGGTTCATGGGCGACGGCGTCCGGCTCGGCGATGCGCCGCTGCTCGGCACGTTGCCCGTACGGGTCCAGGACGAGCTACTCGCGGCGGCCGAGCCGGTTCGGCTGCTCGCGCAGGAGCGGCTCTTCTGCGAGGGCGACGCCGCCGACCGCCTCTTCTTCGTAGTCTCGGGACGGCTGCGAGTCATTGTCGAGCGTGAGGGCGAGCGTCGGGTTGTGCGCCTGCTCGGCCCCGGGGCGACGATCGGCGAGCTAGCCGTCCTAACTGGGACACCGCGGTCGGCCTCGGTGGAGGCAGTCCGCGACAGCGAGCTGCTCGAGATCGAGAGCGAGCGGTTCCTCGACCTTCTAGCTCACGATCAGGATCTGAGCGTCGGGCTCGCGACGGCGCTCGCGCGCCAGCTGCAGCAGAGCGGCCGCCTCGCGGAGCCTGACATGCCGCCGACCGTGTTCACGATTGCGCCTGTTCCCGGTGTCGACGGCCGCGCCTTCTGGGACGAGCTGTGTGCGGCCTTTGCCGAGCTCGGCCCGACGGTCGCCGTCGAGCATCGGGAAGGTAATGCGTGGGGCCGCGACCTGGCCGAGCTCGAAGCCGGGCATGCGCACGTACTCCTGCTCGCACGTCCGGACGGCGGCGAGTGGGCCGACTTCTGTCTGCGGCAGGCGGACCGCGTCCTCTTCGTTGCGACCGGGGCCCCACCCGAGGACCTTCGCGCGCCGGAAGGATGCGACGTCGCCTTCCTCGGCACGCCTGCCGCGCAGGCGGTGGCGGCCTGGCGCGCCGCCGCCCGTCCGCGTGCGCATCACGTCGTCCCAGTAGACGACAGCATCGCAGTGCAGCGGGTCTCGCGAAGGCTCGCCGGGCGCTCGCTCGGGATCGTGCTCTCAGGAGGCGGGGCACGTGCGTTCGCCCATCTCGGCGTTCTCGAGGTGCTGGCAGCGGAGGGCTTACCCGTCGACCGCGTTGGCGGCACGAGCATGGGGGCGTTCGTTTCGGCGATGGTCGCCCTCGGCTGGACGCCGGAGCGGATGCTGGACATCTGCAGGACCGAGGTCGCGCAAAAAGCGCCGTTCAGCGACTACACGCTGCCGCGCTACGCGCTGATCCGCGCGCGGCGCGCAGAGTCGATGCTGCGGCGCGTCTTCGGTGACGTCGCCGTGGAGGAGCTGCCACGGCCGCTGTTCACCGTCAGCGCCGACCTGCTGAGCGGCCAGATGGTCGTGAACCGGGACGGACCGCTGGTCGAGGCGGTCGGCGCGAGCATGGCGATCCCGGGCCTCGCGCCGCCCATCCCGCACCGCGCGCAGCTGCTCATCGACGGCGGCGTCCTTAACAACCTGCCGATCGACCTGATGGTCGCCGACGAGCCCGGGCCGGTCGTGGCAGTCGATGTGATGCGCCGGATTGCACTCGGTGAGCTGAAGTCGAGCGCTCGGGCGTCGTTGCCGACCATTCTCGAGACCCTTTCTCGCGCGACCGTCCTCGGCAGCGTCGAGCGCGCGGAGACGAACCGGGGCCTTGCCCGGATCGTGATCACGCCGCAGGTGCAGGACATCGCGCTACGCGACTTCCGCGGCCTCGACCGGGCAGTCGACGCCGGCAGGCGCGCGGCCGAGGAGGCGCTCGCGGCGGGGGCAAAGGACGAGCTGCTTGCCACACGCGCGCCGCCGACGGCGGTGTCCTCGGCCGTCCATGCGACGCGTTAGGACAGCGGTCGGAGGAAGAGATAGAGCTTCTCACCGCGGAAGCGGCACCGAAAATCGCCCACCGTGAATGCCGACGACGCACGACCGGCTGGGTTGCCCGTGCGGTCGCAGAACGACGAATCCCGAACATCGGCGCCGGTTCCACGAAGTAGCGGCCGGGTCCGATGCGGGCCAGCAGTTCCTCGTTCCGATCGTCCCTGACGCGGACAATCTCGATCTCGACCTCGCCCTCCTTGACGAGGTAGACAAGGTCGCCGGGATCCCCTGCGCGAACAGCGGCCGGTTGCAGTCTTGCTCGGTTGTCTTGACAGACGACGGCGCGATAGGCCCAGGATGGCGGGACCGTTGGGCAAGCGCGTGCCAAGTCGTTGAAGCCAGAACTCGACGCCGAGGCAAACTCCCTGCTACTCGGGCTTCTCCGAGCCGCCTCCTGGAGGATCGTGGCACTCCCTTGCCCGACCTGCCACGCCGGAGGTCGCGGGGTCGAGTCCCGTCGCTCCGATATGAATCGCGGCCGCAAACCGCGGCCCGGCGCGCAGCCGTTCTGGAACGTTCGTGGAACGAAGCGGCGGCAACCGGTGGTGAACGCCGGCAAGGACCGGGAAAGCCGCGCAACGTGCGACTAACGGAGGACAGGCGAGAACGTTCGGCAAACCATGGCGTGGAACTGTCACGCCGGAGGTCGCGGGTTCGAGTTCCGTCGCTCCCGTAAAAGCCCTGCAAATCCGCTGTTTTGTTGACTATTTAGGCGCGTACGACCGCCGGTCTCGATCCATCGTGTCTAGTCGTCGACACTGCTCGCCGGCGTGATCGCGGTCGGCTTCAGTGCGCCTCTCGCGGCGGATCGACAGACTCGACGGCGGTTCGAGGAGGCGGAAAGCTCGCCAGCAGGCCT
>DASSCT010000212.1:0-13942 GCA_035697545.1 Gaiellaceae bacterium
CGTGCGGCGGTGCTGGCCCTCGCCATCCTCGCCGTCCTGATGGCGATCTGCTCGGAGGCCGACGCGTTCGTCGCAGCCAGTCTCACACAGTTCTCGCCCACGGCCCGCCTCGCCTTCATGGTCGTCGGACCGATGGTCGACGTGAAGTTGATCTCTCTCCAGGTAGGGACATTCGGCGGCCGATTCGCGATGGTTTTCGCGCCGCTGACCTTCGCCGCCGCAGTCGGAGCGAGCATCCTCGTCGGGTGGTGGCTGCTGTGACGGCCGCGGGCGGGACGATCAGTCTGCTCGTCGGCGCCGTGTTGCTCCGCCTCACGGTTACGGACACGTACCGCCGCTACGTCCGACCGGAGATGGGGCTCTGGCTCGCGATCGCGGGGATCGCAGTAATCGCGCTCGGTCTCGTGACCCTGATCTGGTCGCTTCGAGCGAGCGAAGATCACGATGGCCACGAGCACGAAGACGACGAGCACGGCGTCGGAGTGGGCTGGTTGCTCCTGGCGCCGATCGCGGCGCTGCTCCTCGTCGCTCCCCCGACGCTCGGCAGTTACGGCGTCGGCCGGGCGGCGACGGTCAAGATCCGCTCGGGGAAAGGCGCATTCCGCCCTTTGCCGAAAGCTTCCGCGCCGAGGCAGATGACGCTGGTCGAGTTCAGCCAGCGTGCCTACGAACGCAACGGGGCGAGCTTCAACGGCCAGCCTGTGGAGCTCACGGGCTTCGTTGCCGAACCTCAGGCGGGAGGCTTCGAGCTCGCCCGATACCAGATCTCGTGCTGCGCGGCGGACGCCGCTCCCGTCGTGGTGCGGGTCGTCGGCACCTCCGGCGACCCGCCGCCCCGCGACCAGTGGGTGACCGTCACCGGAACGTTCGAAGCGGAAGGCGGTGACGTTCCCAAGCTCGCGGCGACGAGCCTGGCCGAGATCCCGGCGCCGAACGATCCCTACGAGTGAGCCGGCGCTTCGGCGGCGGCCTGCAGCTCGCGCCGGAGCTCCTTGATCTCGTCCCGAAGCTTCGCGGCGTACTCGAAGCGGAGCTCCTCGGCGGCGGCGAACATCTCCTCCTCGAGCGTGACGACCAGGCGCTCGATCTCGTCCGCGCTCATCCCCTCGACCTTCTGAGCGCCGCGCCGCCGCCGTGGCACGGTCGGCGCCTCGAGCGACAGGAACTCGGCGATGTCGGAGACGCCCTTCTGGATCGATTCGGGCGTGATGCCGTGCTCCTCGTTGTATGCGATCTGGACGGCGCGGCGCCGGTTCGTCTCGTCGAGCGCGCCCTTGATCGCCTCCGTCAGCTTGTCCGCGTACATCAAGACCTTGCCGTTCGTGTTCCGCGCGGCCCGCCCGATGGTCTGGATCAGCGCCGTCTTCCCGCGCAGGAAGCCCTCCTTGTCCGCGTCGAGGATGGCGACGAGCGAGACCTCCGGGAGGTCGAGCCCTTCCCGGAGCAGGTTGACGCCGACGAGGACGTCGTAGTCGCCCAGCCGAAGCTCGCGGATCAGCTGGATCCGGTCGAGCGTGTCGATCTCGGAGTGCAGGTAGCGCGCCTTGACCCCCGACTCGAGCAGATAGTCGGTGAGGTCCTCGGCCATCTTCTTCGTCAGCGTCGTGACGAGCACCCGCTCCCCCGCCTCCTCGCGCCGTCTGATCTCGTTGAGCAGGTCGTCGATCTGGTTCTTCGTCGCGCGGAGCTCGACGTCCGGATCGACGATCCCCGTGGGCCGCACGAGCTGCTCGGCCATCCGCGTCGAGTGGCGCAGCTCGAACGGGCCCGGCGTGGCCGAGACGAACACCATCTGCGGCACCTTGGCCAGGAACTCGTCGAAGCGCAGCGGCCGGTTGTCGAGCGCCGAGGGCAGGCGGAACCCGAAGTCGACGAGCGTCTGCTTTCGGGACCGGTCCCCTTCGTACATGCCGCCGAGCTGCGGCACCGTCTGATGCGACTCGTCGATGAAGACGACGAAGTCCGACGGGAAGTAGTCGATCAAGGTGTACGGCGCCGAGCCCGGTGGCCGTCCGTCGAGGATCCGTGAGTAGTTCTCGATCCCGTTGCAGAAGCCGAGCTCGACCATCATCTCGACGTCGTACTCCGTGCGCTGGCGGATTCGGTGCGCCTCGAGCATGCGGCCCTCCGACTCGAAGAGCTTCACCTGCTCCTCGAGCTCGTGGCGGATCTCGTCCACCGCCCGCTCGATCGTCGGCTTCGAGGTCACGTACTGCGTCGCCGGGAAGATGTTCAGGTACTCGAGCCGCCCGTAGACCTCGCCCGTGAGCGGGTCGAAGTGCGTGATCTGCTCGATCTCGTCGCCGAACATCGAGATCCGGTAGGCCGACTCCTCGTAGGCCGGCTGGATCTCGATCACGTCGCCCTTGACCCGGAAGCGCCCGCGCCCGAGAAACGCGTCGTTCCGCGTGTAGTGGATGTCGATCAGCTTACGAAGCATCTGGTCGCGGTCCTGCTCCTCGCCGACCTGGAGCATCACGAGGCGGCTCTCGTACTCCTCGGGCGAGCCCAGGCCGTAGATCGCCGAGACTGACGCCACGACGATCGTGTCGCGGCGGGAGATGATCGACGACGTCGCCGAGTGGCGAAGCCGGTCGATGTCGTCGTTCCGGGACGAGTCCTTTTCGATGTAGAGGTCGGCCTGCGGAACGTACGCCTCGGGCTGGTAGTAGTCGTAGTAGGAGACGAAGTACTCGACCGCGTTGTCGGGAAAGAACTCCCGGAACTCGTTGCAGAGCTGGGCGGCCAGCGTCTTGTTGTGCGCGATGACGAGGGCCGGCTTGCCGACCTGCTCGACCGTCCACGCCATTGTCGCCGTCTTGCCCGTCCCGGTGGCGCCGAGCAGGGTCTGGAAGCGCTCGCCCGCATTCAGCCCTTCGGAGATCTTCTCGATCGCCTGCGGCTGGTCGCCGGTCGGCAGGTAGGCGTCGGACGTCTTGAACTGCGCCATTGTGGGAACAGGCTATCCCGTGGAAGCCGCCCGGGAACCGCCGCCCTACGAGGCCTACGCCGCCATCGCCGAAGCCTTCGTCGCCGGGCTCGGCGTCGTCTCGGCGCTCTCGCGGCGCACGCCGCCGGCGCGTGCGCTCGACCTGATCGCGCTGTCGGCGGCGACGTTCAAGGCGTCCAGGACCCTCTCCCGCGAGCGCGTCGCGAGCTTCGTCCGCCAGCCGTTCGTGGAAGGCGAGGAGGAGCGGCCCGCGGGCGAAGGACTTCAGCGCGCGCTCGGCGAGCTCGTCACGTGCTCACGCTGCATCGGCACCTGGGTCGCAGCGGGCCTCGCCTCCTCTCAGATGCTGACGCCGAGGTTCGGCCGAGCGCTCACCTGGACGCTCGGTGCCGCGGCGGCAAACGACTTCCTCCAGGCCGGCTTCGCGGCGCTGTGCGCGAAGGCGAACGAGCTCGAAGAGAGCGCTTCCTAATCGGCGGGGATCGGGCCCGCCCTCTTCATCCACCAGGAGTACAGTCGGCCGAGGTCCTGTCCGTAGGCCGTCGAGTAGACGTCCCGGCGGTTGTCGGTCCACTCGATCGCCGCCCAGCCGTTCTGTCGATAGCAGAGAAAGCGTCCGTCCGGCTCTTCGCCCGGTCTGACCACACGATGCCCCGCCTTGCCGACACGGTGCCACTCGGCGAGGGCCGGAGGTGAACCGCAGTTGTTCACCGGAGCGAGCGCCACGCCCGGAGTGGCCAGTCCCTCCGCCACGGCTCGCTTTGTGAAGTGCTGGTTCATCAGGCGCCCTGATTGCGCGCGGTTGTATTGCACTCTCCGGACATCCCGGCCCCCCGTGCGGCAGACGATGCTCGAGTTGAAATCGAGGGTGAGTCGCTCGGTCGGACGACACGACTTGTGGAGCGAAGGAGGAATGAGGTTGATCAGGATCTGGTCGTAAGGCGTCGGCGACGGCCCCGTTGCAGCGACGATCTTCGTATCGCTTGACGTCAACAGCATGGCTGCGAGACCGCCGAGGGCGCCCCCAACCAGGAGGCCGGCCGCCGCTCCCCACAAGGGCAACCACCGGCGTCGGCTGTGTCGAGGACGAGCGGCTACTCCTGTCGGCGGCTCCTGCGGCGGCGAGGCTCGTGTTCGAGCGACCGGAACGCCTTCCAGGGCGGCACGGAGCCCCTCGACGAGCTCATGAGAGGTTGCAAAACGGTCTGCGGGATCCTTGGCGACTGCCGTCGCAATCACCTCGTCGACGGCAGCAGGCAGCTCCGGCCGGAGCTCGGTGACGGGCGGTGGTTCCTCCCGCATGTGCGCCCAGAGGACGGCAACGTCGGTCTCGCGACGGAACGGTGTCGTCCCGGCAAGGCATTCGAAGACGACACAGCCGAGCGAGTAGATGTCCGTCCGCGCGTCGACGTCGCGGCCCTCGATCTGCTCGGGCGACATGTACTCGATCGTCCCCACGAACTGGCCCGAAGCCGTGATCCCGCTCCGAGACTCGAGATGCTTCGTCAGGCCGAAGTCGGCCAGGTACGCGTGTGGCAGCCCGTCCGGCTCCGAAGGAGGATCGAGCAGGATGTTGGCGGGCTTGACATCGCGATGCAGAAGCCCACGCGCGTGAGCCGCGTCGAGGGCGCTCCCGACCTGCGAGACGACGGAGAGAGCCGTGTCGAGCGGAAGCGGCCCGTCGCGTCGCAGCAGCTCCTTGAGGTCGCCGTCGACGTGGCGCATCGCGATGTAGAGCACCCCGTCCCAGTCGCCGGCGTCGTAGATCGTGACGATGTTCGGGTGGTTGATCGCGGCGGCAGTCCGTGACTCGCGGACGAACCGCTCCCGGAAGCTCTCGTCGGCCGCGAGCTCTTCGGCGAGGAGCTTGAGCGCGACCTTGTTTCCGAGCCGCGGGTTCTCGGCCCGGTAGACGATGCTCATCCCGCCGCGTCCGATCAGGGCCTCGATCCGGTATCCCGCGAACTCAGTGCCGATACGCGGGACAACCACCATCGACCGGTTCTAGCACACCTACGAAAAGTCGCTCTATGCTCGTGGAATGGCCGTCGACCTGCGGCCGGGAACAAGCGTCGGGCCGTACCGGCTCGAAGGCGTTCTGGGCGAAGGGAGCATGGGAATCGTCTTCCGCGCGGTGCGGGAGCCCCCCGGCGACGTGGTCGCGCTGAAGGTCTTGAAGCGGGAGCTCTCCGGCGACGAGACGTACAGGCGTCGCTTCGCGCGCGAGGGGCGGATCGCCGCGCAGGTCGAGCACCGACACCTGGTTGGAGTCGTCGATGCGGGCGAGGCGGAAGGCCGGCACTACCTCGCAGCACGGTTCGTGGAGGGAGAGACCCTCGCCGACCGGCTTTCCCGCACGGGACCTCTCCCCCTCGCCGACCTGGTGCGCATCACGGCCGAGCTCGCCACGGGGCTGGACGCACTCCATAGCCACGACCTCGTCCACCGCGACGTGAAACCCTCGAACGTCATGCTCGGGCCCGAAGGCGCGGCGCTGACCGATTTCGGAGTCGCGCGCGGCGTCGCCGACACCGTCCTGACGGCGCCGGGCCGGGTTGTCGGAACGCTGGACTACCTCGCTCCGGAGGTGATCCGGGGGGAGCCCGCCGGCCCGCCGGCCGATCTCTACGCGCTGGGCTGCGTCCTTTACGAGTGCCTGGCCGGCACGGCACCGTTCGCCCGACGTCCCTTCGCAGAAGCCGCGCTCGCGCACCTCTCGGAGGAACCAGCCGACCCGTGCATCGGGCGGCGCGAGGTGCCGGGAACCGTCTGGCTTGCCCTCCGACAGGCGCTGGCTAAGGACCCGCATGAGCGGCCGCCGACCGCGACCGCGTTCGCCCTCATGGTTCGCGTCTCAGCGACGCCGAGCTAGCTCGGCCCGGACCTCTTCGAGCAACGCCTCGATTCGGTCCGCCTCCTCGGCGAGGCGATCGGCGGCTCGTTCCAGCTTTTGAATCGCCACGTCTGAGTTGGCGCTGCCCTGCGGCTCCTCGTCCCCGGCCACGAAATAGCGGAGCGGTTTCTCCGTCGCTTCAGCGACAAGCCGCAGCACGTCTAGGTCAGGTGTAGTCGCCCCACGCTCCCAGCGGGAGACGGTGATCGGCTCCACTTCGACCTCTGACGCAAGCTCGCGCTGCTTCCAGCCCTTCGACGCGCGGGCCTCGCGAATCCGGTCTCCAAGCCCTGGATGCTGTGCCATAGACAGCATGTTAACAGACGACGCCTAGTCCTTACACGACTTTTACTAGTCATTACTTGAATATTCATCTTCTGCCTACTAGACTGACTAGACATTATGCGTCTAGTACCAGAAGGGAGGCAGGCGATGTGGCGGCAGCTCTTCATCCTGTTCGCAAGCGTCGCGGCCGCACTGTCACTCGCAGGTTTCGGCAGTGGTGGTGGGCCGTAAGTCGGGCAATTTCATCCGACCACGGAGAGCCCCGCACGGGGCTTTCCGTGCGTGGTCAGACCACCGTCACCTCGTCAAGCAATGACCGCGCGATGCGTACCGACGCCACGTTCTCCTTGGCATCGAAAAGATTCAGCGCTTGCTCGATGCGCGCCGCAGCCTCCGCCTGGCGATCTCCCAGGCGGAGGACTTCCGCGACATCCAGCAGCACCTCGCCGTGGTGCATGAGCGCGTCTGTCCCCTCGGCAATCCGGAGCGCCTCCACAGCAAGTTCCTCCCCCTGGGAAACCATGCCCTCACGTGCCAGCAGCCGCCCGCGAAGACCGCGCCATGACGACTGCGCTGCTACGTCGCCTGTCGGGGCTTCTTCCTCGGCGAGCTGGGCCCACTCCAAGGCCTCGGCGTAACGCCTTTCGGAATAGAGAGACTGGCCGAGCTCGGCGGCGACGCTCGCCAAGGTGGCCTTGTCGCCAACGCCTCTCAGCGTCTCGCAGCACTCGCGGAACGCTCGTTCAGCCGCCTCTGAGTCGCCGCTGAGCCGGTGGCCGCGGCCGAGGATTCGACCGCCGTTGGCTGCACGTGCATAGGCTTCCCCGAGCTCCCGGTAGATCGTGTCGGCCTCGGCCAAGAACGCAAACGCGTCCTGGAGGCGGTCGGCGAGGGCGTGCAGGCCGCCGAGGTAGGCGAGGACATTTGCCGTCCCAAGCCGGTCGGTCGACTCGGCAAGCAGCTGCTCGCAACGATCCACACCCTCGGAAACGGGAGTCGGACCGTGGAACAGGGCCGCGCCGACGTCTGCAAGGCAGCCCGAGGCCGACCAGCCCGATCTGCGGTAATACGTGAGCGCCCGTTCGGAGGCCTCGAGCCAGTCCGCACAACGGCCCTCCATCGAGCCGCGCACGAAGCCGACGTGCCGCCAAGACCGTCCCAGGGCGCGGTCGTCCCCGAACTGCTCGAACACGGGGTTCGCCCGGCGCGCAAGCTCGGGAAGCTCGCTGACATCGGCTTCGCGATCCGTGAAGAGGCGGAGGTAGGCGAGCTCCATCTGCGCGCGCAGCTCCAGCCGCCGATCCCCTGCCTCTTCAGCACGCGCACGCGTTTCGGTCAGTGTCGCCTCGCCGCCGACGCCGCCGACTACCTGCTGGGCGACGCCGAGTTCGCATAGCGCCTCCGTACGCTTCGGGTCTTCGGCTGGAAGCAGTGAAACCGCGCGTCCGAGCAGGCCTAGCGCCGACGGCGTGTCTGCCCGCTTGAACGCCCGGACGCCGGCATTCGCCAAACGCTCCCCGGCACGGTGCGCGAGCTCTGGAAGTCTTGGATCCCCGGACCTGAGCTCGGAGCGGAAGCGGTGCGCTTGCTCGAGGTGGTAGCCGATCAGCTCGTCCGGGCCGTCGCGCTGCTCCAGCCACGCAGCATGGCGCTCATGAAGTTCGGCACGAGCCTCTTTTGTGATCCCGGCGTAGGCGACGTCGCGAATGAGCGCATGGTGAAAGCGAAACGCGTCGTCGTCCTCGGATTCCCGCGACTGGAGTGTGCGGATCAGGCCCTTGCGGCGCAGGGTCGTCAGGCACCCGTCCGCGCCGGGAAGCTCGTCCGGCGGCGAAAGGTGCATGACCGCTGACCGCGTGAACTCCTTGCCGACCACCGCGGCGCGCTCGAGCAGTCCCCGCTCTTCAGGCTCGAGCCGGTCCAACCGGCTGGCGAGGAGAGCGTCGATCGACGGTGGAAGCGACTCGACCGTCTCGGATCCTTCGTCCTCGACGACGTAAGCGAGAAGCTGCTCGAGAAATAGCGCGTTGCCCTCCGCCGCCTCGACGATGCGCGAGCGGATGTCGTCTGGCACCTTGGCCAGCTCTTCGACGAGGGTGGCCGATTCTTCCGGCGACAGGGGATCGAGCCTGATCGCGCGCGGACCTGCCCAGCCCGGCCGCTTCTCGAGCAGCTCCGGTCGCGCAAGGCAGAGGACGAGAACCGGCGCCTCAGACGTCCACGTCGCGAGATATTCGATGAGATCCAGGAGCGTCGGCTCGGCCCAGTGAATGTCGTCGAACACGAGCAAGACCGGGCGCTCTCGTGCAAGCGCTTCGAAGAAACGCCGCACGGCCCAGAGCAGCTCGCCGGTGGATGCCGATCCCTCGGCGTCGCCGGCCAATTCCGCGATCCGCCGAGCGATGACGTCGGCGTCGTCGTCACCGTCGAGCAGTGAGGCGACGCTCGCACGTACGCGGCTCGGCACCGCCTGGCGAACGGCCTCTGCGAGTGGCAGGTAGGTCGCGCCCTCGCCGTAGGGAGCGCAGCGGCCGACTAAAACAGTTGCGCCGGCCGACGACACGAGCTCGGCGGCAAGCCGGGTCTTGCCGATTCCCGCCTCGCCGAGGAGGGTGACGACGCGGCTGCGCCGCTCGCTCTGCACGCCGGCGAAGAGCGCGCGCAACCGCGCGAGCTCGTCCGCCCGCCCGACGAGCGGCGCCGTCCGCTGAAGCTCGAGTCCAGCCGCATCGTCTTCGAACCCGAGAAAACGAAAGGCAGGCACGCGGCCGAGTGCGCCTCCCAGTTCGAGCGGCTCGACTGCCTCGGCCGTGACCGCGCCCCGCACGAGCCTGTACGTCGTCTCGCCCACAAGGGTCTCGCCGGGCTGCGCCGCCTGCTGCAGGCGGGTCGCGAGAACGACTGCGCCTCCGGTGGCGAACGACTCACCCGAGGACGGGTCGGCTGTCAGCACCTCGCCGGTATTCACGCCGACACGCAGCTCCAGCTCGACGCCGTGTTGGGATTGGAGCTCGGCGAGCGCGTCGTGCAGCTCCGACGCGGCCCGCACGGCGCGCAGAGCGTCGTCCTCGTGGAGCTCAGGGATCCCGAAGGCGGCCATTGCGGCGTCGCCGATGAACTTCTCAACCGTGCCGCCGTGACGCTCGACGACCGTGCGAACCACGTCGAAGTACGCGTTCAGCAGGCCCCGCAGCACCTCGGGATCGAGCTCGACGGCGAGCGTCGAGAAGTCAACGAGGTCTGCGAAGAGGATCGTGACCGTCTTCCGCCGCTCCGGCTCCGAGGGCGCTTTGGACGGCGGACGCTCGAGGTCGACCGAGGGGTCGTGGCGGAGGATCGCATGCTCGAGTCGCTGCAGCTCCGAGGAGGGCTCGAGCCCGAGCTCCTCGACGAGCGTCTCGCGCGCCTTGCGGTAAGCCTCCAGCGCGTCGGCCTGCCGGCCCGAGCGATAGAGCGCCAGCATGAGCTGACCGCGCGGACGCTCACGGAGAGGATGCTCTGCGACGAACGCCTCGAGCTCGGCCACGAGTTGAGCGTGGCGGCCGAGCTCGAGCTCCAACTCGAAAAGCTCTTCCCTCGCTGCAGCTCGAAGTTCCTCGAGACGCGCGACCTCGGCCTGCACGAACGGCTCAGAGGCCAGCTCTGCGAGCGGCGGCCCTCGCCAGAGCACAAGCGCTTCACGAAGCGCCTCAGCATCTCCCTGCCCTTTCTGCACGAGCCGCTCGAACCGATGGGCGTCGACGAGGTCACGGTCGAGCTCGAGCATGTAGCCGGGCGACCGTGTGACTAGAAGCGCGGGGCCGAGCAGCTTCCGAAGTTCGGAGACGAGGTTCTGCAGCGACCCGACGGCCGACCTGGGAGGCGTCTCGCCCCAGAGCTCGTCGACGAGGCGGTCGACGGAGACAACCTCGCCAGCGCGCAGCGCGAGCAGCGCGAGGAGGGCGCGCTGCTTCGGGCGGCGCAGCTCGACCGGTTGGCCGTCGATCCGGGCCTCCAGCGGCCCCAGGAGCAGCACTTCCAGGGCGGGCATCGACTCAATTGAACAAGGTCCGCTTCCCCCCGGCTAGGGCGCGTGTGAGCGCCGTGTGAGCGCGCCGTGAGCGCCCGCGCGCAGGCTCGACGGCATGAAGATCTTGCTAACAGCCCTCGCTGCACTCCTTTTCGCGGCTCCAGCGTTCGCGGCACCGCCGCCGAATGACAACCGCGCGAACGCCCAAGCTCTACCCACGTTTCCCTCGACGGCCGCTGGTTCGACGCGGGAGGCGACGCTCGAGCGGCTCGATCCGCAGGTTTCGAGGTGCGGAAGAGTCGACGCAACAGTCTGGTACGAGATCGAGGCGGCCCCGGATGGAACGATCGTGGCGACCGTCCAAGCAGCCGGACAGCTGGCAGCGGTCGTCCGGATCTACCGGCGCAACCCCTCGAACATCGAAGAAGTCTCCTGCGGCACCGCGAAGGCGGGCGGCAGGGTCGTGACCTCGGTCGGCACGGTTCGAGGAGCCGGCTACCTGATCCTCGTCGGCCGACGGCCGGGCGCCGCCGACGGCGATTTCACGCTGCGTGCCGACCTCGTCCTGCCCCCGGACAACGACGAGCGGGGCGAGGCCGCGCCGCTCAGGCGGTTGCCGGCAACCGTGCACGGAACGACGCTCGGGGCCACGACAGACTCCTACACCCACTGCCGGGCTGCAGGCGGCGGCGTGTGGTACCGCCTCAAAGGTCCGGCGACCGGTCGGGTGCTCGTACAGCTCTCTACAGGAGAGCGCGACGGCGTGGTCGCGGCGTTTCGCCGGTTCCGAAGCGACATCGATGACATCGGCTGTGCCGAGACGGATCGGGACGGCAAGGCGGTGCTCGGCTTCACGACGAAGCCCGGCGCTGACTACCTGATCCTGGTCGGCGACAAGGTTGGTTCGGGCCCGGGCGACTTCGTCCTCACCCTGCGGCCCGGCGAAGCTCCCGAACGGCTGCCCGGTCGTGCACTTCCGCGCAGAGGCGCCCACGACTCGGTCCACGGCCTCTCCGACGTCAACGACATCTGGTCGGTGCGACTCCACCGCGGGACGACGTACCGGATCGCGTTCAGCTCGAGCCCGTGCGCGTCCGTAAGCATGCGACGCACGGACAAGCCGCTTGTCCGTTTCGGTTGCCGGGGTTACACGACCTTTACTCCGGGTCCCGACGGCGGCGGCCGCTATGTCCTCGAAGTCAAAGCGTTCGAGAGCCCACGTCGCCAGGCCTATCGCCTCCGCGTCGTCGCCGCAGCACCGGACGACATAGGCGTCGGGCTCGACCTCCTCCGTGACTCGACCGTGCGGGGACGGTTGTCGCCCAGCGGCATCGACGTCGTCGACGTGTACCACTTCGACGTCGACCGCCTGAGCGAGGTTCGCCTCGGGCTCGCCCGCGGCGCCGGTCGGCCGTTCTCACTTCTGCTGTTCGCCGACTCGGGTGACCGGATCGCGGTCGACGACGACAGGATTCGCCGTCGGCTCAACCGCGGCCGCTACGTGGTCGCCGTACAGGGCGAGGCCGGAAGCCAGGCGGGCCGCTACCGGCTGACGCTCCGCCTACGCGACGTGACGACGACGTCGGTGCTGATCGCCGGCCGGCGGAGCGCCGAAGTGGCGCCCGGGACCTCCGTTTCGCTCGCATGCCTCGTCTCCCCGGCGCCCGCAGGCGGACGCGTCGAGCTCCAGATCGACCGCTTCGACACGCTGACCGGCTGGCATTTCCACCGCGTCGTGCGCCTCACGGCCGGCGCCAGCATCTCCTGGCGGCCGCCCGCAGCCGGACGCTGGCGCGTGCGGGCGCGGTTCCTCGGGACGCGCTCCTCAGCACCCAGCCGGAGCGGCTATGCGCACCTCCTCGTCGCGACGCCGATCCGATGACCGTCGCCGAGGAAGCACAGCGGTACCTCGAGGTCGTCGAAGTCTTTCGCCGCGAGGGCTGCGAGCCGCACTGGCAGCCGGAATGGCGCGAGCGGCCCGAGCTGAGCGGCCGCTCGCGCCGGACGTCCCCGAGCCTCCCGAGAAGGAAGGAGAAATGAACCATCTGAAGACATCGCGCGTCACTCTCCACCCGCACCGGGTCGAGGGCCGGGTAGCTTTGCGGCTGGCTTGGCTTCTCGGCGTTCTGGTCGCCGGTGCATTGCTGGCTTCGGCCGGCGGAGCCGGCGCCGCACCGTCGGAGACGGACCTCGACCTCGACGGCGTGCCCAACGAGTCGGATAACTGCCTTGACCGCTACAACCCCGACCAGGGGGACGCGGACCACGACGGGTACGGGGATCGTTGCGACGACGCGCCAGGCCTGCCCGCCGGCCAGCACCGGATCGTCGTGTACCCGCGCAACACGGACGGGAGTCCGCGCACCGGCGGCTGCGTGATCTTCACCGAGTACGACGCTGACGGCCAGCCTGCGCCCCCGATCAACACTTGCTCGTACTCAGACTCGGGCCTCCGCAACCGCAGTTTTCAAGAGTGGACCTTTAGCGCCGGTGCCACTCGGGTGGACGTGGAGCTCGAGCCCGCGAGCGACTGCGCCGGGGAAACCGGCACGACCACCATCTCCTTCGTCGAAGGCGCCAACGACTACGTCGACCCCTGCGTCGACCTTGCCGTCTCCGCCGAGGCGGTTGACGAAGTCGTGGGCATCGACGAACGCTTCAGCTACCTCGTGACCGTTCAAAACGACGGACCGGGGAACGCCGTTGGGTTGACGCTGACCGACAGGCTGCCGGAGGGGGTCATCTTCATCTCAGCGGACGGGTTGCCCTGCAGCGCGGCCGCCGGCGTGGTGACCTGCACCGCCGACAGGCTCGCGGCTGACGATGAGATCGTCGTCGAGCTCGTCGTGCAAGCCCCCGACCACGTCGGAACGATCGTCAATCAAACGAGCGTCGCGTCCGCGACCGGCGATCTCGAGCTGTCGAACAACACCACATCGGTCGATACCGGGGTCGCGACGGGCGCCGATCTGCTCCTGGCCACGTACGCCGAGCATGCGGCCCCCGGCGAAGAAGTCCATTTCTGGATCTCGGTCTGGAACGAGGGACCGCAGTCGGCTCGCGGCGTCGTCGTCGAGGACACGCTGCCCGAAGGCGTCGCCTTGGTCTCCGCAACGCCTGGCGCGGGCACGTGCTCGCCGCCGTCCGGTCGCCGGCTGAGCTGCTCGCTCGGCACAATCGCAGCCTTCGACTTGGTCGAGATCGAGATCGTCCTCTCAGGTGTGATCGAGGACACGCTGACGAACTCCGCCTCCGTTGGGTCCACCGGCCCTTCGGATCCAGACCTTGACAACAACGACGACAGGCACACGGCACTGATCGGCAACCCGTCAGTCGCCGACCTGTCGGTGTCGAACGAGGCGATCAACGACGTCGTCGGACCCGGCGAGCGGTTCAGCTACTACCTCGCCGTCGACAACAACGGGCCGGCAAGCGCCACGGGAGTGACGTTGACCAGCACGCTTCCGAGCGGCGCCACCTACGTCTCGGCCTCGGGTTTGCCGTGCACGCACGTCGATGGCGACGTCATCTGCGCGGTTGGCGAGCTGGCGCCGGGGGACTCCGCGGAGGTTGAGCTCCTCGTCAACGCTCCGCAGGCGGCGGGAACGGCCGTCAACGAGGCGCGGGTCGAGTCGCAGACGGCCGATTACGACCTCTCGAACAACGCAGCCTCGGTCAAGACCCTGCTCGGAACCGGCGCGGATCTCATCCTGTCGAATTCGGTCGAGCCGGCCGGCCCGAACGAGGACGTCCAGTTCGTCGTCTCCGTGTGGAACGACGGGCCACAGTCGGCGCAGGGGGTCGT
>DASSCT010000213.1:0-4786 GCA_035697545.1 Gaiellaceae bacterium
GGAACCGCGGCGCGAGCGCGTCTGAGAATCGGCGCGGGAACGCGATCGTGTTCGGATCGCCGTCCGAGACATAGCGGCGACCCGGGTCCCGTCGCAGATGGTCGAGCCACCACGAGCTGCCGTACTCCGGATCCGACGCACCTCTGGGCGTCGTTCGAACCCGCGGAATCGCGTGTCTGTCGAATGTGCGTGTGAAAGGTGACTTCGCCGGCTCCGCGCCCACGAGAAAGACGCCGTCGTGGGTATAGCTCCTGCCGCGCCACGTACCACGCCAGGCGATCGACCGCGGCGCCGGCCAGGCACCGAGCGGCAGCGCGACGGTTCGGACCCGTGCTCCGGGTACGGCGTTCGTGATCACCTCGCGGCCGAGGACGAGCTGCCGCCGCGCTTCCTCGCCGCTCATCTGGTTGAGAGGAATGTGATCCTTGGTGTGGTTCCCGAGCTCGAACCCGTGCTCGGCGAGCCACCGGAGAAGGGCCGGAGCCTCGGAGACGCCGGCGAACGGCTCCCGGTTCGGATAGAAGGTTCCGGCAAGCTCGAAGCCAGGGTGTGTGCGCGCGAAGTCGAGCATGATGCCGATCGCGGTGTCGGGCTTCACGTCGCCGGCGGCGTCGACGGCGAGCTGTTCCTTCGTCGAGTCGTCGAAGGTCAGCACGACGGGGCTCTTCCCGGCCGGCACGTCCAGGTTGCCGGTCACGAGGTCGACGGCCTTCACGGGCCGGTAGCCCTCACGCCAGAGCCGCTCGAGCTCCGCCCGAAACTCGTCCGGCGTCAGGTCGTAGTCGCCCCCTCCGTCCGCGCGGATCTGGTGGTACATCAGCACCGGTACCTCGCCGAGCTCGTTCGCTCGCACCGCCGCGGCCTTAGCCGTCACGCCGTCGGCCGGCTGCGCCGCCGGCGCCGGCGCGCTCGCGGTCGCTGCGGCCGCCGAATCGCGCCGTCTGGTGGGGATCGGCCCGAGGCGTCGTGCCTCGGGGAGCGCCTCCGCCGTGTACGTCACGAGCGGATCCCAGAGCAGCCATTCGCGAATCCCGACGTCCTCCGCGGCATCGATCTGCGCCTGCACCTCCGCCGCGCCGTACGTGACACCAAGGGAGAAGTCTTGGAGCCACGGGACGATGCGCGCCCCCGTTCCCCTTACTTGCCGCTGGAAGTCACGCAGCGATCGCTTCACGATCGCGTACGGCTCGCCGTTCGGGTACGAGACCCCGTATTCCCCCGGACCCCAGTGGGACGGGTAGACCATCGGCGAGATGTAGTCGACGTTCTGGGCCATCCACCGGATCTGCTGTGCGACCTCAGTCGGGCGTGTGGCCGCGACGCCGAAGACGCTCGCGCCGAGGAACGTCCCGTAGGGCTTCAGCGTGCGCCGCGCTTGGGCGAGGAACGTCGCGATCGACCGCTCGGGGGTTCCGTGGAGGTTCGGGAACCGCATGCTGTCGGTCGGGCCGTCGGGCCTACGCACGTAGTCGTAGAGGACGTCATCAATGCCTGCGGCAGCAGCGGCGCGAGCGACCTCGACGTTGTATCGGCGGACGTCCGGATCGGCGAAGTTCGTGAATCCGCCATAGCCCGCGTAGGGCTCGCCGCTCGGCGTCTGGATCACCTGCCTCCGCCAGCCGCGCTTCCACGCCGCGGTTGCGTGGATCGGGTCGCGGAACGCGACGATCCGTCCGATGACCATCACGCCCCGTCGGTGGAGCGTGTCGATCGCCTGGGGGAGGTCATAGACCGGCTGAACCGACCCAATCCGCCGACCGAACGGGATCGGCGCGTCGAAACCCACGACCCCGGATTCGTCCTTGAGATCGAGCTCGACGGCGTTGATCCGGCCCGACTCGACCAGGTCGAGGACTCCACGGCGGAGCTCGGGATTCGCCCAGGCGTAGAACGTCACGTGAACCGCTCGCACGGGCGCTCGCGGCCGACGCGGGACGGGCTGCACCCGCACGCGCATCGAGGTGCGATTGCCGAAGGCGTCGGTTGCGACGAGCGAGACCGGCTGCGCGGGCGGTTCGTCGTAGGCGACGGCGAAGCGGCCCTCGTCGACGGAGACGGGGCGGCCGGCGACGACCACGGCGACGTCCTCTTCGACCGTCCCGGCAAACCGCATCGGCCGCGCGACGGGCGTCTGCAGCGTCGATCTGGCGAGAGCAATCCTCGGCGGTGATGTATCGATCGTGAAGTTCCAGGTGTGCTCGGCTCGCGAGCCCGGGAGCCGGCCGTCAGCGGTCACCGTCAAAACGTGCTCTCCGTCCGGCAGCCTGGCCCCCGACAACGTGCCGATCCCCGGTTTGCGCACGACCCGGTCCGTGACGTCCTGCGCGTCGAGAACCCACCGTGCCTCGTTCAGGGTCTCGGCGCTCGCCCGGATCGCAAACGCCAGCGAGGGGAGTGCGTTCTTGCCGATCTTGGCGTCCGCTGGGGGACCTTGCGCGTCGAGGTCAGGCGCCGCGACCCGGACGGCCGCCCAGCCGGCAAGGAGCACGGTTCCCGCCACGGCCGCGGCGATCAGCGTTCCGCGGCCGGGCCGCGGAACGGTCCACGCGGGGGCCGGACGCGCGCGTGCCCGGCGCCGTTCGGCGCGCTCGGCCGGCGCGTCCCTCGGAGGATCCGGCCGGCGTCTGGGAATGTCCGCCGGCCATGGCGGGGGCGGCGGCGGAAGGTCGACGACGGCCGTGGTAGCCGGCCGCGGTTGTCGCGACCGTCCGTTATTCCGTTGGTCCACGACAGCCGCTGTGCGCTCGAGGAGCCGCTCAGGAAGTCGTGTGAGCGGTTCGGCTTCCTCCTCGTCTGCCTCCTCCTCCACCCCGAACGGCCGTCGCCGTCGCCGCGCCGTCGCCGGCGGACGAGGCGCCTCGTCACGGGCCGTCGGAGGAGCGAGCTGCGATCGCAGCCGCTCGATCTCGGCGGTCGTCAAATCAAGTGCACGGCCGGCTGCTCGGAGCTCGGGCGACTTCCCGTACTGTTGCAGCCGTCGTCCCCACTCGCGAAGCTCGGCGAGTTGCCGGTCGTCCATGGGGCGGGAGTATGCTGGACGCGGCTAGCTGCGTCGCAATTTGCGGCGTTACGTGGTCCCTGCGCGCGGGTCTCGTAGTGCCCCCGGCGAGTGCGCGTGCCGGTTCCATGGCTGCGGGCCCCGCTACAGTGGATAGAACCAACGACTGGCTCCAGCCGCATGGTTGAGCCAAAAAGCCCCCGTAGCTCAGTGGATAGAGCAGCGGTTTCCTAAACCGCGTGCGCAAGTTCGATTCTTGCCGGGGGCATTCGCTCAACCAGGCGGAGGGCCGCTGACCTAGGGCATTTCAAGCAGATCGTCGGGAACTCGCGGTGCGGGTTCAAGGCCGCTCAAGACCGCTGGAAGACCCGTGCGACTGGCGCGCCAACCCCGGCCTAGGCAGGCCGTCGGTTACGCGCCTGAAACCGCGCTGAAACGCAGGTTCCGTACAAGGATTCCTCGAGCCGACCTTTCGTTCTGGCGCCTCAAGAGTGAGGATTCGCACATGCATGTGACGGACGACCCGCGGGTCGGCACCGAGCTTGCCAGCTACCGGATCGAGTCACTCCTGGGCTTCGGCGGTATGAGCGTCGTCTATCTGGCCGAGGATCTGCGGCTCAAACGGAAGGTTGCGCTGAAGCTGCTGTCCGTTGGCCTGGCCGAGGACGAGTCGTTCCGCGAGCGTTTCCTGCGCGAGTCGGAGCTCGCTGCGTCGATCGACCATCCGAACATCGTTCCGATTTACGAGGCCGGGGCCACCGAGGACCTCCTCTACATCGCCATGCGCTACGTCGAGGGGCGCGACCTCAAGGAGCGCCTGGACCACGGCCGCCTCGACCCCGGTGATGCGATTGGCATCGTCACGCAGGTCGCGAGCGCGCTCGACTCGGCCCATGCGCGTGGTCTCGTGCATCGCGACGTGAAGCCCTCGAACGTGCTCCTCGACGCGGGCGCCCGGCCCGACGGCTCTGACCACGTCTACCTTGCCGACTTCGGAATCACGAGACGGATCTCCGAGGAGGGCACCGCCGACGAGGGCCACCTCCTGGGCACGCTCGACTACATCGCCCCCGAGCAGATCACGGGAAAGGAGGTCGACGGGCGGGCGGACGTCTACTCGCTCGGCTGCGTGCTCTACGAGTGTCTCGTCGGGCGGCCGCCGTTCCGGGGTGTCTCTGACCTCGCTGTCGTGTTCGCGCACCTCGACACCGACCCGCCGCCGCCAAGCGCCGGGCGCCCGGAGCTCCCGGGCGCGCTCGACGCTGTGATCGCGAGGGCGCTGTCGAAGGAGCCAGAGGAGCGCTACTCGAGCTGCCGCGAGCTCGCGCGAGCGGCCCTCAAGGTCGCGGTCGACGAAGCGAGTCGACGGGTGGCCGACGTCGCATCTCGAGCTGCCGCGGGCCGAAGCGACCTGAGCGAGGCCGAGGCCGAGCTGGCGGGCAAGGTCGTCGACCTTCAGCACGTGCGCGAGCAGGCGCGAGCGCTCTCGGCCCCGCCCACGCCGACCCGCAGCGCGGCCGAGGGGACCTGCCCGTTCAAGGGCCTCGCGAGCTTCGAGCCGGTCGACGCAGACTACTTCTTCGGCCGCGAGCGCCTCGTGGCCGAACTCGCCGCCCGTCTCGTCGGCGCCGGCTTCCTCGGCATCGTCGGTCCGTCCGGGAGCGGCAAGTCGTCGGTGCTCCGGGCAGGGCTCCTTCCCGCCCTCGCGGCAGGGGTGCTGCCGGGGAGCGAGGGCTGGCAGCGGCTTTTGATGCGGCCCGGTGAGCAGCCGCTGGAAGAGCTTCGCCG
>DASSCT010000214.1:0-2149 GCA_035697545.1 Gaiellaceae bacterium
CGGCCTCCTCGGCGTCGGCGACCCAGTGCGTGGGCTCGTAGTCGCGCGCCAGCTCCCCGACGCCGACGACAGCGTCGAGGTCGGCCGTCAGTCCGCTGATCTCACGGTGGTAGCGCGGTCCTTCCGGGCCGAGCTCGGCCATGCCGCCCAGGACGGCGATCCGGCGGCCGCCGTTCCGCCGCGCCGCGAGCTCTCGGAGCGCGGCGGCCATCGACGTGGGGTTCGCGTTCCAACAGTCGTTGATGAGCACGCCTCCTCCGGGCAGCGGAAGCTCCTCGCCGCGAAGGCTCGAGAGCCGGATTGCTCCGGCTCCCTCCTCCACGCCCTCGAGCGGGAGCCCAAGAGCGGCGTAGGCGGCGAGCGCCGTCACGGTGTTCTCCGCCTGGTGGCCGGCGTGGAAGGGCACGTCGAGCTCGACCTGCACACCTGCGACGTCGGCTGCGAGCCGACCGTCCTCGAAGGAGAGCAGGCGGACGTCCTCGCCGGCGCGCAGGAGCTCCAGGTCCGCCCGGAGGTACGGCTCCAGCTCTGGGACGTCGGCCGGTACGACGGCTTTCGCCCCCCGCGGGAGCGCCTCGAGCAGCTCCGCCTTTGCGCGCGCGACGCCCTCGACCGATTCCACGAACTCGAGGTGAACCGGGCCAATCGCCGTGATCACGCCGACGGTCGGCCGCGCGATCGCACACAGCGCCGCGATCTGGCCGAAGCCTCGCATCGCGAGCTCCGTGATGACGAGCTCGGTGTCAGGCTCCGCCCGGCACAGGGTCAGGGGAACGCCCAGCTCGGCGTTGTAGCTCGCCTCGGCCGCGATCGTCCGGCGATGTGGGGACGCGAGTGCGGCCAGGATGTCCTTCGTCGACGTCTTGCCCGTCGAACCGGTGATGCCGACGATCTCCGCCGCGGTCCGATCTCGGACGGCCCGCCCGAGCGACGCCATGGCGCCGAAAACGTCGTCAGGGACGAGCGTCGCCGCAGCTCCCCCTGCCCGCGCCTCGTCGAGGTAGTCGATTCCTCCGCGGACCGCGACGAAGAGATCGCCCGGCTCGATCCGCCGCGAGTCGATCTTGACGCCCGTGACCTCGTCGGCCCAGGCCTCGACGCGGCCGAGCGGCCTGACCTGCTCGATCGACAGCGGGATCACGCGGGCGCCCCCAGCCGCTGAAGAGCCTCACGCGCGACCTCGCGGTCGTCGAACGGGACCTTGCGGTCGGCGAACTCCTGACCCTGCTCGTGTCCCTTGCCGGCGATGACCACGACGTCGTCGGGGTTCGCGAGGCCGATCGCTTTCTCGATCGCGGCGCGCCGGTCGGGCTCGACGTCGACGTCCTTCCCGACGCCGGCCAGGATCTCCTCGATAATCGCCAGCGGGTCCTCGCTGCGCGGATTGTCGGAGGTCACGATCGGCACGTCGGCGAGCTCGCCGGCCACCCGCCCCATCTGCGGGCGTTTGCCTCGATCCCGGTCGCCGCCGCAGCCGAAGACGCAGATCACGCGTGCGCCGGAGAGGTCTCGCGCCGTCCGCAGGACGTTTTCGAGCGAGTCCGGAGTGTGCGCGTAGTCGACGATCACGGCGAACGACTGCCCTTCGTCGATCGACTCGAAGCGGCCCGGGACCCCCGGCAGCCGCTCGATCCCCTCCTGCATCGCCTCGTCGGGGACGCCCAGGAGCTGCGAGACCGCCACTGCGGCGAGGACGTTCTCCACGTTGAACCGCCCCCGGAGCCGGGTGGCGAAGGTGTGCTCGTGGATGTCGGCGTCGGGGGTCAGCCCGTAGGTGAGGAGAGGCGCCCGGTCGAGCCGGCGGAGCTCCTCCGCGAGGCGTCTGCCCCATTCGTCGCCGATGTTGACGGCAGCGGCAGGCGCAGGCTCGGCCTCGGCAAAGAGCCGCCGTTTCGCCTCGTAGTAACGGTCCATCGAGCCGTGGAAGTCGAGGTGGTCCTGCGTCAGGTTCGTGAAGGCGAGCGCCTTGAAGCGCACTCGGTCGAGCCTCCCCAGCTCGGAGCCGTGTGAAGTCGCCTCCATGACGCAGCTCCGGTCGCCGGCGTCGAGCATCTCCCGAAAGGTTCGCTGGAGATCGATCGCCTCCGGCGTCGTCCGGACCGCGGGGCGAGCTTCGCCGCCGACACGCGACTCGATCGTTCCGATCAGG
>DASSCT010000215.1:0-5042 GCA_035697545.1 Gaiellaceae bacterium
AAGGCGCTCCTTGCACGGCTTCTCCGCGAGAACGCAGCTGGCCGGGCGACGCTCGTCGTCACCCACGACCCGGTCTTCGCTGCCGACGTCGCTGATCGTTCGGTCACCCTCGGAGCGGCCCGGGAGCCGGCTCATGCCTAGGCGGTTGCTCGTCGCCGGAGCCGCTGTCGCCTTTGCAGGTGGCGCCTGGGCGGCCCTGTCGCCGAGAGACGCGGCACTGTCGCTGCTTCTCGTTGCTCTGGCGCTCGTCGCCACCGGCTTCGCGTGGCTCGAGTCAGGCCCCGGTTCTTCGAAGGAAGTCGCGCTCGTCGCGGTCCTGGGCGGCGCGGCGGCCGCCGGACGGATCCTCTTCGCCGCCGTGCCGGGCGTTCAGCCGGTCACCGTGATCGTCGTCGCAGCGGGCGCGGCGCTCGGCGCCCGCGTCGGATTCGCGGTCGGCGCCGTCGCCGCGCTGGTGTCGAATTTCTATCTCGGGCAGGGGATCTGGACGCCCTGGCAGATGCTCGCGTGGGGCGGGTGCGGGGTCGTCGGGGCGCTGGCCGCGCGGCTCGTTCGACGGCGCTGGGCATTCGCCGCCCTGTGCTTCGCCCTCGGCTTCGCTTTCAGCAGCGCGATGGATCTCTGGCACTGGTACAGCTTCTGGCCGCACACGTGGGAGGCCCTGACGGTGGTCTACGCGCGTGGTGTGTGGTTCAGCGCGGCCCATGCCGTCGGGAACGTCGTCTTCTCGGTGGCGATCGGACCTGAGCTTCGGCGGCTGCTCGAGCGCTACGGCCGCCGGCTGCGAACTGAGGTCGTGTGGGCATGAAGCTCGCCGTGCTGGCTCTCGTGCTGGGCCTCGCCGTCGCGCCGGCGGACTACGTGGCCGCCCGACAGCAGCCGGAGGGCGGGTTCGCCGAGCCCGGGGGGAGTTCGGATCCAGCGCTGACGTCGTGGGCCGTCCTGGGTCTTCACGCCTCCGGGCGCCACCCGGCGCGATCACCGGCTGCGTATCTTCGCGGCGCGCCGATTCACGACACAACCGATCTTGCCTTGCGCATCATGGCCCTGCGTGTCCTCGGCGACGACGTGGGGGACCTCGTGGCCCAGCTCGAGCGCCGCCGCCGGCCGGACGGCCGCATCGGATCGCTCGTCAACTCGACGGCCTGGAGCGTGCTCGCGCTCGACAAGCCCGGGCGTGCTCCCGTCCGGTACCTGCTTCGGGCCCAGCATCGCTCCGGCGGCTGGTCATGGGTCCTTCGTGGCGCTCCCGACACGAACGACACCGCCGCGGTGATCCAGGCGCTGCGTTCGGCCGGCGTCCGGGGACGACCGATCCGGCGGGGTCTCACGTACATCCGCCGGCTGACGGCGCCGAACGGAGGAGTTCGGCTCGTGTCCGGGCGGGAGCCGGACACGCAGTCGACCGCCTGGGCGATCCAGGCCTACATCGCCGCCGATGTTCGGCCGCCGCGGGCTGCGTTTCGCTTCCTGGCCTCGCTCCGCCGCCCCGACGGCAGCTACCGGTACAGCCGACGCTACGCGGTCACGCCGACGCTCGTTACGGCCCAGGTCTTGCCCGCGCTCGCCCGTAAGGCGTTCCCGTTCAACCCGCGAGCACCCGGCGGATGAACGGCACGGCGAGCTGTGGCGGGTCAGGGACGCCGCGGCCGAGGGACGGCGGGGTCGCGGCCGTGACGAATCCGATGTTCGTCGTGAGCGCAACGACGACACGGGTTCTCGGATGGAGGAAGAGGAAGGCCGTGCCGCCCGCGACGTTGCCCGTGTGCCCCGCTACGGGCCCAAAGGGACTCTGACCGACCTCGAAGCCGAACCCGTAGCGAGTCGCTTGGCCGCCGGTCGTCCTCTGGGAGCTGAACAGAAGCTCCTGCATCTGCGGCGTGAGAAAGGCCGGATCGGTGATGCCGCTGCCGAACCGGGCGAGGTCCTCGGCGGTGGAAAGGAAGCCGCCGGAGGGGAAGCGGTTGCTCAGGTCGACGGGAGGCGCAGCAACCGCCTTCCGCCCCGACGTGACCTCGTAGAAGCGCGCCCTCCCACGAGGGCGGCCGCCCTCGTCGAGGCGCGTTCGAGTCATTCCGAGCGGCGAGAGGGTTGTATCCGCGACGACAGCAGCAAACGGTCGGCCAGCGGCTCCCTCGACGGCTGCCCCGAGCAAGTTGAAGCCGTAGCTCGAGTAGACAAACCGTGTTCCGGGCACGGCGACGAGCGGGTCTTCCTTGAAGATCTGGAGGCTCGCCGTCACCGACCGGTAGTGCTTCGTGCTCAGCGCCTCGCGACCCTCGTAGTGGCGGATGCCGCCCAGATGGCCGCCAAGCTGTCGGATCGTGGTCGGGTACCGCTTCCTTGGAAACGTCGGCACGTAGCGGCGCACGTCGGCATCGAGGTCTATCCGCCCGGCCTGCGCGAGGCGAGCCGCCGTCACCGCGGTCAAGGGCTTGGAGACGCTTCCGATCCGGAAGGTGGTCGTTCTCGCGACCGGGACGCGCCTCCCGAGGTCGGCGAAGCCGCAGGAGGCAGACCAGACGAGCTTCCCGTCGGCGGCGATTGCGACGGAGATCCCCGGGGCGGCGAAAGCACGCTTCATCCGCGAGACCAGAGGCCGCACCGCTGCGGTCTCCCGCGCATACGCACGGGTCGTCACCCAATACCGGCACCGGCCGGGCTCGGCGGCAGACTCTGCGGCCCCGCGCGCAGACAGCACGGCGCCGAGCGAACCGCCTAGCACGGCGATGGCCGCCACGACGGTGAGCGCCTTCATACCTAGCGACACTAGGCATAGCGACGCTAGGTGTCAAGCCTGTTAGGCTTCAGATTGCTTTGCGAGCCGAGGTATTGAAGGGCCATCTTGATTTCCTACTCCTCGCGGCGATCGCCCGGGAGCCCCGTCACGGATACGCCGTGGCCGAAGCGATCCGCGAGTCCAGCGACGGCGCGATCGACCTCGCCGAAGGGACTGTGTACCCGGCGTTGTACCGGCTCGAGGGCGCGGGTCTGCTGTCGAGCTCCTGGAAGACTGTCGGAGGCCGGCGCCGACGGATCTATAGGCTGACGCGCCGCGGGCGCCGCCGCCTCGAGCAAGAGCGGAACGAGTGGACCGCGTTCACGAATGCTGTTCAGGCGGTGACGACGTGATCGACGCGTACCTGGCCGAGCTAGGACGAATGCTGCGCTTGCGGTTCTTGGTGCGCCGTCGCCTGCTGGCCGAGGTCGAGGATCACCTACGTGACTCTGCGCGGGCGCTCGGCTCCGAGCGCGAGGCGGTCGCCCGCTTCGGGCCACCTGTAACAGTTGCGAGTTCGGCACTGCGGGCAGTCACCGCCCGCGGCCTCTTCTGGGCGGCGCTCATTCTCCTCGGCACGCTTTCCGTCTACACGCTGCCGCTCTACGGGATTCCCGAGAACACGCTGCCTCCGGCTCCGTGGGACGAGCGACCCGGGTACTTGACCTGGAAGCTGTACGCGGCACTGATCTCGTTCGCCGTAGCCGGCACAGCCGCCTTGGTGGCCCTGGTCTGCGCACGGTTCGCGTGGTCACGCGTTGGGCTTGCAGCGTTGGTCTCTTCGGCCGCAGCGTTTGCTCTCAGCGCAGCGGCCGCAGCAGTGCTCGCCGTGCAGTGGGCCGTCGCGGTGCCAGGCAGCACGACGACGCTCGCGCTGGTGCTTCCGGCGACGGCTCTGACGGTCTGCCTGGGCGGGTCGGCCGTCGCCGTGGCGATCCTCCACGCCCCCGCTAGCATCGGCGGGCGTGGCGGTAGCTTCTCCTGAGACCTATCTCGCCGACCTGAATCCCGCCCAGCGGGAGGCGGTGCTGCACACCGAGGGGCCGCTGCTCGTCGTCGCGGGAGCAGGGTCGGGCAAGACGCGAGTGCTCACCCACCGGGTCGCGCACCTAATCGCAGCCGTCGGCGTGCAGCCGAACGAGATCCTCGCGATCACGTTCACGAACAAGGCGGCGGGGGAGATGCGGTCGCGCCTCGAAGACCTCCTGCCGGAGGTCGCGAGACGAATCTGGATCCTCACCTTCCACGCCGCCTGCGGGCGCATCCTCCGCCGGGAAGCCCCCAGGCTCGGCTACAAGACCAACTTCACGATCTACGACCAGGCCGACCAGGTTCGGCTCGTCAAGCAGTGCCTGGAGGAGCTGGAACGCGACCCGAAGCGCTTCCCGGCCAAGGGCATCCACGAGCACATCTCGGCCGCCAAGAACCAGCTGATCGGCCCCGACGAGTACCGCCGGCGCGTCGATTCGTTCTACGACCAGACCGTCGCGGACACCTACGAGCTCTACCAGCGCCGCATGTTCGCCGCGAACGCGGTCGACTTCGACGACCTGCTGATGCTCACGGTCGACGTGCTCGAGCGCTTCCCGGAGGCCAAGGAGCGCTGGCAGAAGGCGTTTCGCTACGTCCTCGTGGACGAGTACCAGGACACGAACCACGCGCAGTACCGGCTGCTCCAGCTGCTGGCCGAAAAGCACAAGAACGTTTGTGTCGTGGGCGATCCGGACCAGTCCATCTACGCCTTCCGCGGAGCGGACATCCGGAACATCCTCGAGTTCGAACGGGACTTCGGCGAGACCACCACGATTCCGCTGGAGCAGAACTACCGCTCCACGAACACGATCCTGAGAGCCGCGAACGCCGTCATCTCCCACAACCGCGAGCGAAAACCCAAGAACCTCTGGTCCGACCTCGGTGACGGCGAGCCCGTGCGCGTCCTCGAGGTCGAGGACGAGCACGCCGAGGCGCGCTTCGTCGCGTCGGAGATCGCTCGCCTCGTGGACGAGGGCGTGAACGGCAGCGAGATCGCCGTCTTCTACCGGACAAACGCCCAGTCGCGGGTGCTGGAGGACATCCTCGTCCGCAACGAGATCCCGTACCAGGTGATCGGCGGACCGCGCTTCTACGAGCGCGCGGAAGTGAAGGACCTGATCGCCTACCTCCAGGTGATCGACAACCCGTTCGACGCCGTCAGCCTCCAGCGGATCGCCAACCGCCCACGCCGCGGGATCGGCGACGCCTCGCTCGCTCGACTTCAGACCTA
>DASSCT010000216.1:0-15534 GCA_035697545.1 Gaiellaceae bacterium
GGCGCTCGATTCCGGCGTGGTGCTGACCGGCTCGAGCGCAGGCGGGCTCTGCTGGTTCGAGGCCGGCGTGACGGACTCGTTCGGGCCGCAGCTCGAGCAGATGGACTACCTCGGGCTCCTTCCAGGGAGCTTCTGTCCCCACTACGACGACGAGGAGCTCAGGCGGCCGCGGTACCACGAGCTGCTGCGCGAAGGACTGGCGCCCGGATATGCGGCGGATGCCGGAGTCGCGCTCCACTTCGTCGACGGCCAGTTGCGGGAGGTCCTGGCCTGCGAGGAGGGCTCGAAGGCCTACCGGGTCGAGCTGCGGGACGGAGAGGTGGTCGAGACTCCGATCGAGGCGCGGCTGCTGTGATGCTCCACGACGCCTGCGAGACGCAAGCCGACAACTGGACGCGCTGGGCCCGCGAGCCGAATTTCGACAGCTACTGGGTCTTCCACCGCGAACACTTCTTGGCATTGCTTCCGCCGCCCGGGCGACTGACACTCGACGTCGGCTGCGGCGAGGGACGTGTGACGCGCGACCTGCGCGCGCTCGCCCACCGTGTCGTGGGAGTCGATGCGGCGCCGAGCATGGTGGCGGCGGCGCGGGACGTAGATCCCGGCGGCGAGTACCTCGTCGCCGACGCGGCCGAGCTGCCCTTCGAGGACGGATCCGCCGATCTCGTGGTCTCGTTTATGTCCCTCATGGACATGGAGGACATGCCAGCGGCGGTGAGGGAGATCGGACGCGTGCTCACGCAGGGCGGGCGCCTCCTTGCGGCCGTCGCGCACCCGGTGAATACGGCGGGCAGCTTCGCGGAGGACGGCCGCTTCCGCACCGACTCCTATCTCGAGCGGCGCCGGGTGACGGACGATATTGAGCGGGACGGGCTCGTCATGATCTTCCACGCGCGCCACCTGATCCTCGAGGACTATTCGCGGGCTCTGGAAGCGGCTGGGCTGGTGTTCGAGGGGTTCCGCGAGATCTACAACGAGGAGGATCCGCGTTGGCACCGGGTGCCGCTGTTTCTGGACTTCCGCGCGGTCAGGCAATGAGCACGTTGTGGGAGGAGCGGGCCGAAGCCTGGATCGCCTGGGCGCGGTCGACGAACGACAGCTATTGGTCCTATCGGGACTCGTTCTTCCAGCTCGTGCCCGCGGCGGGCGACCGCACGATCGAGATCGGCTGCGGCGAGGGCCGGGTCGCGCGTGACCTCGCGGTGCGCGGGCACAGCGTGGTCGGTGTGGATGCAGCGCCGACGCTCATCGAGGCAGCGGCGACTGCCGATCCCGCGGGTGAGTACCTCGTCGCAGACGCAGCGGCGCTTCCATTCGAGGATGCGTCGTTCGACCTCGCGGTCGCCTACAACTCGCTCATGGACATCGATGACATGGACGGTGCGGTTCGGGAGGCCTGGCGGGTGCTTCGTACGGGCTCGCGGTTCTCCGTTTGCGTGACGCATCCCGTCAACGACGCGGGCCATTTCGAGCCCGACACGGGCGACGGTGCTTTCTTCGTCGACCTCTATCGGGGGCGTAGGCGGTACGACGAGGTCTGGGAGCGGCCCGGGGTCTCGATGCGGTCCGTGGGCTGGTGCTATCCGCTCGAGAGCTACACACGCGGGCTCGGGGACGCCGGGTTCCTGATCGAGGCCATCCGTGAGCCGTCGGCGCCTGCCGAGCGGGTTGCTGCGAGATCGAAGGCTCTTCGGCGGCTGCGGATCCCCAACTTCCTCATGCTGCGGGCGCTCAAGCCGGCGTGATCGAGCTCCGCCCGATGACCGTCGCGTTTGTCGAAGCCATCCTGGATGGACGGAGGGAAGCGGCTGCTGCTGCCCTCGCGATCGAGCTCCCCGACGAGTTTCCTTCCGAAGGGGAGAAGGCGTTCCTTGCCGTGCGACTACGGCAAATGCGCGAGGACATTCGGTTTCGAACCTGGTGCCCGCACGCCGTGGTGCTCGACGGCCGGATGATCGGGCACGCGGGCTACCACGGGCCGCCTGGGATCAACGCGAAGGAGCACCCCGACGCCGTCGAGTTCGGCTACCGGATCTTCCCCGCCTATAGGGGCCACGGGTATGCGACCCAGGCGGCAACCATGCTCATGGACATAGCGGAGGAACGGGCGGGGATCCGTCACTTCGTCCTGTCAGTGGGGCCGCACAATGAGCCGTCCCTGGCGATCGTCCGAAAGCTCGGCTTCGTCAGGACCGGCGAGCAGATGGACGAGGTCGACGGTCTCGAGTACGTCTTCGAGCTGTCTAGGAACGCCTCCGACGGGCCCTGAACTCGGCGATCCAGGCTGCCGCCCGGAGCCCGAGCCAGATCGGGGCCATCAGGAAGTAGAAAAGCAGCCCGGCGATCAGCAGGAGCGCCCACCAGATCGCCCAGCGCCACAGCGGCACGGGCGTTGCGCGAGCCTCCGCGGCGGCGCGGTCTCCGACGGCTGCTGTGGCGGGGTCAGACCCCGTCACGGGACCCGCGCAAAACGCGCGCGGAGGTGTGACGAGTTGTCCACCGCGCGGCGCAACCTAGCCAAGGGCATGCCGGATTTGTCCCGGGTTTCGTGGACGGATTGTCACGCATTGGCGACGGGGTCTGACCCCCGCTCGCGCCGGCGCTCCACCATGGCGATGATCCGCGCCGCCGTCTCTTCGATCGAGAGCTCGGAAATCTCGATCACGGGGCAGCCGAGACGACGGTGGAGCGCCTTCGCCTCCTCCAGCTCATCGTAGATCTCGACCAGCTCCGCGTACCGCCGGTTGTTGCCGCCGAGACGCTTTGCGCGGTCGGCACGGATCTCCGCGAGCCGCTCGGCGCCGATCGTCAACCCGATGATCTTCGACTGGTCGATCTCGAACAGCTTCTCGGGCGGTTCGATCCCTTTCACGACCGGGACATTCGCCGCCTTGTACCCGAGGTAACCGAGATAGATCGAAAGCGGCGTCTTCGACGTCCGCGACACCCCCACGAGGACGATGTCCGCGTCGTCCAGCCCTCCCCCGACGCCGTCGTCGTACTTGACCGCGAACTCGATCGCCGCAATGCGGCGGAAGTAACTGTCATCAAGCGGCGGCCGGGCGCCCGGAGCCATCTTCGCCGCCTGACCCGAAACCTTCGCAACCGAATCGATCGGTTGTCGCAGGACGTCGCAGTAATGGACCTTCGCGCGCCGGCATAGCTCATGCATCGCCTCGCGGAGCTCCGGGTGCACGATCGTGTAGACGATCACCGCCGGCCGTCCCTTCGCGCGGTCGACGGCGAGCCGCAGGTCGTCCACCGTCTCGACCATCGGATGAACGATGTCCTCGAACTCCTGCTCCGGAAACTGCGCCTCCAGCGCCTGCACGAGGCGTTTCGCGGTCGCGCCGGTGGCGTCCGAGATCATGTGCAGCTCGACGACGGTCACGGCGCCGAGCGTAGCGCCCAAACCCGAGCAGAGCCATGTCCGGCGTCTCGCACCGGACATGGGTCTGCCTGAGGAGGGGACTATTGAGCGGTGGCCGGGCGCTGGCCGAGCGTTACCTGCACGGTGCGCTCGTTGCCGTTCCGCTTGATCGTGAGGGTGATCTTGTCTCCGGGCTTCTTGGCGTCGATCGCCTCGCGCAGCGCGTCGCCCGAATCAATCGTCTTGCCGTCGACGGCGGTGACTTCGTCTCCTGCCTGGACGCCGGCGCTGTCGGCAGGGCTGCCGTTCACGACTTGCTCGATCGTCGCGGCACCGGAATCCGGAAGGCTGACTCCGAGGTACGCATGCTCGACGCTGCCGTCGCTGATCAGCTCGCGGGCCACGCGCTGGGCCGTATCGCCGGGAACCGCGTAGCCGATGCCGACGTTGCCGCCGGAGTCGCTGCGGATCTGGGCGGCGACGCCGACGACGCGCCCTTGCAGATCGAGCAAGGGGCCGCCGGAGTTGCCGTGGTTCAATGCGGCGTCGGTCTGGACGGCGTTCTCGATCGTGAAGCCGTTCGGCGCCTCGATCTTACGGCCGAGGCCGCTGACGACGCCGGTCGTCAACGTGCCATCGAGACCGAACGGGCTGCCGATCGCGACCACCGGATCGCCGACCTCGAGGGAGCCGGCCGACGCAAAGCTCAACGGCGTCAGCCGTGAAGCCGGGCGGTCGACCTTCAGCACGGCGATGTCGGTGGAGGGATCGGTCCCGACGATCGTCGCCTGGACCTCGCTCTGATCGGCGAACTGGACGGTGACCTTCGTTGCCCCCTCGACGACATGCTCGTTCGTGACGATGTGACCTTGCTTGTCGATCACGAAGCCGCTGCCTGTCGCCGAGCCCTGCTCGGTCGTCGTATGGACCTCGACGACCGCATCTTTCTCGCGCTTGTAGAGCGCGGCGGCCGAGGACTCGCTCTGAGAGACCGATTCGCTCGTCGAAGGGCTCGCCGACTGCGCCGCCGGCTGGTCGTCGGTCGAGAGGGCGACCCCCGCACCGACCGCGCCTCCGACACCCGCCGCCAGCAACAGCGCGAGGACGATGGTTGCCACTTGCTTGCTCATCGGGTTGCGTTTCCTTTCATAGGAGTGGCCACATGGAACACCACCCACCTAAGAGCCGTCTGAGAACGACGTTGAGCCTTCGTTAACTGCTTTAAATGGCCATGCCGGCAAAGCCGGCACGGCCTTCTCTGGTCGGCGCCGCCTAGTCGGCGCCTCAACGTGGAATCTGGCCGAGGTCGCCCAGCCCACGAAGCGTATCCCGGACGTCCAGGAGCAGCCGGAGGCGGTTCTCGCGGATCGTCGGGTCCTCGGCCATCACGAGCACCTCCTGGAAAAACTGGTGGAGCACAGGCCCGAGCTTCGCGCCGGCTTCGACGGCGGCCTCGAAATCGCCGGTCTCGATCGCGGAGGCGATCTCGGGCTCGACCTGCTCCAGGGCCTTCCCCACCTCCTGCTCGGCCGGCTCGGTGAGAAGCTTCCGATCCAGCGTCTCGGCCGCCTTCTCCTTCTCCCCCAGCCGGCTAGCCCGGATGTACGCGGTGTGGATCGGCTCGAGCCGCTCTTCGGGGAGCGCTGCCAAGGCCTGGGCGAGGCGAGCAACCGAGCCGAGATCGCGCACCGTTGCCGCCCGCGCGGCGCGGACGAACTCGACCGGAACGTCGAGGAGGCCCTCGAAGCGCTCCTCGACGAACTCGCCGACATCGTCCCGGAGCAGTTCGCGGGGAATGGTCAAGCCGCCCTCCGTCGCGAGCCGGCACAGCCCGATCGCGGCGCGCCGCAGCCCGTATGGATCCCGGGAGCCGGTCGGCTTGTGCCCGAGCCCGAACGAGACGTCGAGAGCGTCGATCTTGTCCGCCGCGGAGAGGACGCGGCCCGGTTCGGTCTCGGGAAGCGGTTCCCGCGCCGAATCGGGCAGGTACTGCTCGGCGATGGCAGCGCAGACCGCCTCCGGATAGCCGGCGAGCCGCGCGTACTCGGCGCCGATGTAGCCCTCGAGCTCAGGAAACTCACGGACGAGCTCGGCCGCCTGGTCGGCCTTGGCGAGCCGAGCGGCCTCCAGCGAGGCGTCGCCGCCGCCAAGCCGCTCGACGAGCTTCCGGAGGCGCTCCGTCTTGTCTGCGAATGTCCCGGCGCCCGCGAAGTAGACGATCGACCCGAGGCGGTCCGCGAGCTCCTCGATCCCCGCGGCGACGTCGCGCTCGAAGGTGAACGTCGCGTCGTCCAACCGACCTTCGAGCACCGTCTCGTTGCCGGCCCGCACAGTTTCCGGATCGCCGCCGTTGGCGACGAACGCGAAGCGGTTCCCGGTCAGCGGGAAGTAGCGCTGGTGTGACTGCATCGCCGTCTCGATCACGCGTCTCGGCAGCGAGAGGAAGCGCTGGTCGAACGAGCCTTCTAGCACGATCACCTTCTCGACGAGGTGGACGACCTCGCGGAGCTTGCCGAGGGAATCGCTCCACTCGCCGAGCGCGTCGAGCCCCTCCCGGATCAGCCGCTCGCGCTCGGCGGCGTCCGGCTCGACGTCGGCGGCGCGCAAGGTCTTCGCGTAGGCCTCGGCGGACGACAGGTCGAGCTCGCCGTGGGTGAAGCGGTGGCCAAACGTCGTGGTGCCGTGGCCGCTGACGGGCGAGGCCTCCAGTCGCGCGCAGGTCCAGCGGACTGGGCGCGGGAAGCGCAGGCCCGAGCCGTCCCAGCGCATCGTCTTGCCGAAGCGAAGGTCGCGAACGATCGCGTCCAACTGTCCCGGCAGGGCACTGTCCAGGGACTGCGCCTGGACGGTGACCCCGAGAAAGCCGTCGCGCTCCACGAGGTCTTCGACGGACACGCCGTGCCGCTTCGCGAATCCCGCTGCCGCCTTGTCGCGGAGCGCGAGGGGCGGGCCTTTCACCCACTCCTCGCCCGTCTGCTCCTCGAGCCCGTCGACGAGGATCGCGAGCCGGCGTGGCCCCACAAACACCCGCTCCGGGGATGCGCCCAGGTGCCGTTCCGCGAGCGCCGGCAGCTGGGCCTCGGCCTCGTAGACCGAGCCGGCCGGGAGCTCCTCGCACCCGATCTCAAACAGCAGCTTCAGCCGGCTCCTCCTCCTTCGCGCGCGCAAGCTCTAGGTACTCCTCGGCGACGCGCCGCGCCAGGTCCCGAACCCGCCCGATGTAGGACGCCCGCTCCGCCGCCGAGATCGCCCCGCGGGCATCGAGCAGGTTGAACGTGTGCGAGGCCTTGAGCACCTGGTCGTACGCCGGAAGCGGCAGGTTCTTCGCCAGGAGGTGCGCACACTCGGCCTCGTGCTCCTCGAACCGGCGCATGAGGATGTCGACCGGAGCCTCCTCGAAGTTGTAGATCGACCACTGCCGCTCGCTCTCCCTGAAGATGTCGCCCCAGGTGATGCCCGCCGTCCACTCGATGTCGAGAGCGCTCTGCTTGCCCTGGAGGAACATCGCGAGCCGCTCGAGCCCGTAGGTGATCTCGCCGGAGACGACCTCGACGTCGAGACCGCCGAGCTGCTGGAAGTAGGTGAACTGCGTCACCTCCATCCCGTCGACCCACACCTCCCAACCGAGGCCCCAAGCGCCGAGCGTCGGCCCTTCCCAGTCGTCCTCGACAAGACGGACGTCGTGCTTCCGCGTGTCGATGCCGACGGCCTCGAGCGACCCGAAGTACTGGTCGAGGATGTCCTCCGGCGCCGGCTTGAGAATGACCTGGAGCTGGTAGTAGTGCTGGAAGCGGTAGGGGTTCTCGCCGTAGCGCCCGTCGCTCGGGCGGATCGACGGCTCGACGTAGACCGTGCGCCATGAATGCGGCCCAAGGCAGCGCAGGAAGGTCGCCGGGTTGAAGGTGCCTGCCCCGAGCTCGGTGTGGTACGGCTGCATCACGACGCAGTCGCGCTCGGCCCAGTAGGCCTGCAGCGCGGCGATCATGTCCTGGTAGTTCAGCGCCAAGGAGCCGAGCTTACGCCGAAAGCGTCTTGAGTCGGAAGCCGCCGTGGTACTCGTACGAAGAGCTGATCACGGCGAGCGCGTCCCGCGAGGCCCGCCCGCCGAGGCCGAGACCGGCCGCTTCCGCAAGCGGGCTCCGCAGCAGCGCCTCGATCCCCGTGAGGCCCGCGGGTGAGAGCGAGATCGCGTCGGCTCGACAGTTGGCACAAACGGCCCCGCCGGCGTTCGGCGAGTAGCCCACGAGCCCTCCCTCGGCACCACACTCGGCACAGCTCGTCAGATGCGGGAGGTACCCGGAGAGCCAGAGCAGCTTCAGCTGGAAGCTCAGGACGAGGGGGTCGGTCGCCGCGCGGTCGCCGGCCCGAGGTTCGGCCTCGTCGAGCAAGTCGAGGAAACGGGTGAGCGCCTCGAAGGCGCGCGGGTTCGCCTCCTGCTCGGGGAAGAGCCGGAGCATCGCCTCGAGCCCGACGAAACCGACGCTCAGGCGATACGGCTCCTCGCGCGCCGCCCGGTGCGGGCGGATCAGCTCGACCCCCGTGACTGTCTGCAGCTCGCCGCTCCCCTGATGCAGGACGAGCTCCACGTGGCTGAGCGGCTCGAGGCGGCCGCCGAAGCGGGACGTCGTCCGGCGGATGCCCTTGGCCAGCGCCCCGACGCGGCCACGGTCGAGCGTGTAGATGTGAAGCACGCGGTCGGCCTCGCCGAACCGGAGCGAGCGCAGCACGACCGCCTCCGTCTTGTAGGTGCGGCCAGCCACAGTGGAAGTGTAGAAACGCCGTCCGCTGATCAGGTGACTGTGAGCGGCGTCCCGACCGGCATCAGCCTCGCGAGGCGGAGGATGTCGCTGTTCCGCAGCCGGATGCACCCGTGCGAGACCTGCCCCGGGAGGATCTCCGGCTGGTTTGTCCCGTGAACGCCGATGAAGCCACCGCCCGGCCAGTCGGTGAGCACCGCCGAGCGCGCGTTCGTTCCGAACGCCAGCGAGCCGTAGATCGGATCGGTAAAGCCCGTGAGCCGCTCGCGGACGTAGAAACGGCCGGGCGGCGTTGGCCACTGCGGCTGTCCGACGCCGACGATCGCGCGGAAGATCAGTCTGCCGCGACGGTAGAGCGTGGCCCGGAGGGTGCCGCGGTCGACGACGAGGTGCGTGTCGACTTCTCTGAAGGTCGTTGCCGCGTCGCGGGGGATCCAGCCGGTGGTGCCGTTCGGGAGTAAAGGAAGCCGCACGCGCAGCCAGTACCGGCCGTGCCGGTCGATCTTCCCGCCGACGAGGTAGACGACGTGCGGGACGTGCTCCGGCGTCACGGCGCGAAGCCGGACGAGGATGCGCGAGCCCGGGACGGGGCGTGCCAGCGCGTTGACGGAGTGCCCTAGCGTCGCGCTCCGGGATATCCAGCGGCTCGACGAGAGGCGGAACGTCCGCGTCGCGCGTCGGCCGACGTGGACACGGAGCTCGAGCGGCGGGGCGGTGGCTGCGCCGTCGCGCGCGGTGAAGACGAGGCGCCACTCCCCCAGCTGCTTCACCGAGGGCCGCCAGCGGAAGACGGCCCTCGCCTGCGAATCAAAGGGATAGACGAGCCTGGCCCCACGCGGGAATCTCCTGATTCGAATTCGGACCGACTCGGTGACGGCCCCGGACGCTTCGAGCGGGATCCGCAGCTCCCGGCCGATGCCCGCGACGAACGCGGATCCTTGCTCCGGCGTCCTTCCTTGCCAGGACACGCCTTCACCTCCCGGTGCCGCCCCGGCCGCGGCGGCACAGCCGAAGAAGACGACGGCGACAGCCCACCGACCGAGCTGCATCAGCCGTGCTCCTCCGCGTACCAGTGGAAGGTCTCGGCAATCCCTTTCTCGGGCTCGATCTGCGGCCGCCACTCGAGGCTCTCGGCGATCGCGCGCGAGTCGAGCGCGCTCCGCTCGAGCTCTCCGGGGCGGAGCGGTTCCAGCCTCGGCTCGACGTCTGTTTCCGCGGCCCGCTGGAGGATTTCCAGGAGCTCGAGGACGGAGACTTCCTTCCCGCGGCCGACGTTGTAGGTGCCCCCGACCTCTCGGTCTGCGGCCTGCGTGAACGCGCGGACGACGTCTGCCACGTGAACGTAATCCCGCGTCGGTGCGCCATGCCCGTAGACGATCGGCGGCTGGTCGTCGAGCAGGCGCTGGCTGAAGATTGCGACGACGCCCGCCTCACCGTGCGGGTTCTGCCGCGGCCCGTAGACGTTCCCGAGTCGAAGGACGACGTGCGGCAGGTCGCGAAACCGAGCCTCGGTCGCGACGAACGCCTCGCCGGCCAGTTTGGAGGCGCCGTATGGGGAGAGGGGTTGCGCGACGAAGGTCTCTGGCGTCGGGAGCGGGGCGTCGTTGCCGTAGAGTGCGCCGCCCGTGGAGGCGAAGATGACGCGGGCGCCGAGACCGGCAGCGGTCTGGCAGACGTTGAACGTCCCTCGGACGTTAGAGGCGAAGTCGAGATCCGGTTTGTCCACGGAGACGGTGACGCTGGCCTGGGCGGCGAGGTGGCAGATGACTTCCGGAGCGAACTCCTCGAGGCGGCTGCGGAGACGCCCGTCGTCCGCGACGTCCAGTTCGGCGAAGACGGCTCCTTCCGGGACGCGGTCGCGCCTTCCGGACGAAAGGTCGTCGACGACGAGCACCTCGTCGCCGCGCGCGATGAAGGCGTCGGCGACGTGCGAGCCGATGAAGCCGGCGCCGCCTGTGACCACGACCCGCACCTAGATCGCGCTCCTCTGGCAGCTCGGGCAGTACCAGGTGCCGCGCCCGCCGGCCCTCGTCTTGGCGATCGCCGTCCCGCAGCGAAAGCACGGTTCGCCCTCACGCGCATAGACGCGGAGCTCGTCCTGCATCGATCCGCTCCCGCCGTCTGGCGTCCGGTAGTCGCGGAGCGTCGTCCCCTGCCGGGCGATCCCCGCGCGAATGGCGTCGTTGATCCCACGATGGAGGCGGCGGATCTCGGCCTGGCTCAGATCGCGGGCGGGCCGGAGCGGATGGATCCTGGCGCGCCAGAGCGCCTCGTCGGCGTAGATGTTCCCCATCCCCGCCGCCGCCCGCTGGTCGAGCAGAGCCGCCTTGACGGGAGCTCTTCGGCCGTGAAGGCGCGCGGCAAGCGTCGCGCCCGTGAAGCTCGTCGTCAGCGGCTCCTCGCCGAGGCGGGTCGCGAGGTACGGGACTTCCTCACCCGGCTCGAGCAGGACCCACGTGCCGAAGCGCCGGACGTCTCGGTAGCTGATGTCCGAGCCGTTGTCTAAGCTGATAACAGCACGGCGGTACGGGTCGTCGTCCGCCGTTCCGTTCCGTTCGTGCCGAAACGACCCCGTCATCCGGAGGTGAACCAGGAGTACTCGACCGCTTCGAAACCGAAAAACCAAATACTTGCCGCGCCGCTCCAGCGCCTCGACGACCTCGCCTTGCAGCTCGGCGGCGACCTCGTCGGGATCGAGCGGCCGCGTGAGCCTCGCGTCGCGGATCTCCACTCGCTCGAACCTCCGCCCGACGAGCGCCGGCTCGAGGCTCGCGCGAACCGTCTCGACCTCGGGCAGTTCCGGCACGTGGCTAGCGTAGCCGTGAGGTGGGCCTGGACATCGGCCGCCCGCTAGCTGAGCGTCTCGAGAACGACGCCGCGGGCTGGGGGCGCCGTGTCAAGGAGCTCGAACGCTCCTCGAACCTCGTCCACGACCGCCTCGGCGGCTGACTCGTCACTGGCGTGGATCTCGGCCAGCGCTTCGCCGGCCTCGACGCGGTCCCCTCGCTTGCGGAAGCAGACAATTCCGACCGCGTGGTCGATCGCGTCGTCCTTGGTCGCGCGGCCCGCGCCGAGCCGCATCGCGGCCGTCCCGATCGCGAGCGCGCCCAGGCGGCCGACGTAGCCGTCGCGGTCAGCCGTGACCGTCTTCGTCACCAGGGCTCGCGCGAGGGCCTCCTCCGCGGGGTCGCCGCCCTGCGCGCGAATCCAGCGCTCGTAGGCGTCGAGGGCGGACCCGTCACCGAGTGCCGACTCCACGCGGGAGCGCGCCTCCCGGGCATCGAGGCCGTCGGAGAGCTCGACGAGGTGGGCGCTCGCGTCGATCGCGAGCTCGGTCAGATCCGGCGGGCCATCGCCGCTGAGGGTTGCGAGCGCCTCGCGGATCTCGAGCGCGTTGCCGACCGCTCGTCCCAAGGGCTGATCCATGTCGGTCAGCTCGCAGACGACCCTGCGGTCGGCGCGACGCCCGAGCTCGAGCATGGCCCCGGCAAGCGCTCTCGCGTCGTCGAGCGACTTCATGAACGCCCCGTCGCCGACCTTGACGTCGAGGACGATGGCGTTCGCTCCGGCCGCGATCTTCTTCGACATGATGCTGGCCGCGATCAGGGAGACGTTCTCGACCGTTGCGGTCACGTCGCGAAGGGCGTAGAGCTGCTTGTCGGCGGGGACGAGCTCGGCCGTCTGGCCGATCACAGCCAGGCCGACATCGCGCACCTGGTGCACGAACTCGTCCCGCGACAGCTCGACCCGGTAGCCAGGAATCGACTCGAGCTTGTCGAGCGTCCCGCCGGTATGGCCGAGGCCGCGGCCACTCATCTTCCCGAAGGGAACGCCGCAGGCGGCGACCAGCGGCCCGACGACCAGCGATGCCTTGTCCCCCACGCCGCCGGTCGAGTGCTTGTCCGCGACGGGTCGTCCGATTTCGGCCTGCAGGTCGATCGTCTCGCCGCTCCGCACCATCGCGTCGGTCAGCGCGTAGGTCTCCCGGGGCGAGAGCCCGCGGAAGTAAACGGCCATGCAGAAGGCGGCGAGCTGGTAGTCGGGGATCTCGCCGCGGGCATAGCCGAGGATGAGCTCGGAGAGCTCCTCGTCGGAGAGCTCCCCGCCGTCGCGCTTGCGCTGGATCAGCTCGGCCGGACGGATCACGCCTTCTCCGCCACGAAGATCGTCGGCGTCCGGCGGGCGCGGATCGGACCGTCGACGTCCGGCACCACGTAGTCCGAGAGCCTGATCAGCGAGTCGAGGAAGCCCTGCGCGGCCCCCCGGTCCGGAAAGACGAGCCAGCCCGGGGCGTCGATTCGTTCGACCGTCTCGAAATGCTGCTGAAGAAGATCGGCGCCGTTGCCCGAGCCGAAGCGCGACTCCAAGGGAGCCGCGCCGACGAGCTCGTAGAGCTCGGAGAGATGGTCCGGCCCGTTCGTCGCGGCCACGAGCCGCCCGCCAGGCCGAAGGACCCGTGCCAGCTCGGCGAGCGCACGATCGACATCCTCGACGTGGAAGAGCATCCACGCGGCGACCGCGCAGTCGAACCTCTCGTCCTCGAAGCCGAGTGCCTGCGCATCGCCGACACGTGCGTCGACGCCGCGCGCCCGCGCCAGCTCGACCATGCGCTGGGACTGATCCACCGCCACCACCTCCGCCTCGAGCTCTCGCGACATGCGCTCGGCCAGCTCGCCCTCGCCGCACCCCACCTCGAGAATGCGGCTCGGCCGGGATTCCCTGACCGCCGAGAACACGATCTCCCGCGCATCCGGGCCCTCGCCGAGCTCGTGAGCGCGCTTCCGGGTCGCCAGTCGGGTCTCGTCCGCGTACTGCTCGCGCACGAAGCTCGGATCGTGAAGCGTCAAGGCTCGACGATTGGCTGGCCGGGAATCCCGCGCCTCGGAGCCTTTCCGCCGAGCCAGAGGTTCACGGTCGATCCGACGTCGGCGAACTCGCCCTGGTGAACGTGGCCGTTTGCGTTGCGCCCCTCCACGTACGCGAGCAGCAGCGCGTGCTCGCGGGAGTGGTCGGTCGACGGTGTCGTGGGGTCGCACCCGTGGTCGGACGTCAGGATGAGGATGTCGCCGTCGCGCAGCGCAGCGAGCAGGTCGGGCAGCCGCCGGTCGAAATCCTGAAGGCACCGGTGGAAGTTGACCGGATCGTTGCGATGGCCCCAGAGCATGTCCGTCTCGACCAGGTTCACGAAGACCAGGCCGTCGTCGACCTCTCGGAGCAGCCGTTCGGTTTGCGTGATCCCCTCCACGTTCGAGCGCGTCGTGTTCGATTCGTCGATGTCGACGCCGGCGAAGATGTCCCGGATCTTCCCGACGGCATGCACCTTGTGGCCCGCGTCTCGCACGAGGGTCAGGTAGTTGGGCTGCCTCGGTTTCAAAGACCAGTCGTGCCGGTCGGGCGTCCGGACATAGTTGCCGGGCTCGCCTTCGAAAGGCCGCGCGATGACCCGTCCGACGGCGTGCTTGCCGGTGAGAATCTCCCGGGCGATCTCGGAGGCGCGGTAGAGCTCATCCAGCGGGATCGTGTCGACGTGAGCGGCGATCTGGAAGACCGAGTCGGCGGAGGTGTAGACGATCCACTTGCCGGTGCGCTGGTGCTCCTCGCCGAGCTCCTCGATGATCTCCGTCCCCGAAGCGGCCTTGTTCCCCAGGACGCCGCGACCCGTCCGGTGCATGAACGGATCGAGGACCTCGAACGGAAATCCGTGCGGATAGGTCGGGAAGGGCTGCTCCGTGACAATCCCCATGAGCTCCCAGTGACCTGTGGTTGTGTCCTTGCCCTTCGAGCGTTCGGTCAGCCGCCCGGCGATGGCGGGAGCGCCGGGCTGCGGCGGGCAGCCCTCGAGTGGCTCGACGTTGCCGAGCCCGAGCGCCTCGAGGTTGGGAAGGTCGAGCCCGCCGACCGCCTTGGCGACGTTCCCGAGCGTGTCCGACCCCTCGTCGCCGTACTCGGCCGCATCCGGTAGCTCTCCCGCCCCCACGGCGTCGAGCACGATGACGCACGCGCGCGGCATCTGTGCCTCCTAGGTTGCGGCCAAGGACGACGTCGGGCGCCGTGCTCTCGAGCACGAGGCGCCACCGCAGGAAGCTCGGAGGTTCACGGGGGCTATTGTAGGGCGGTCATGGAGACCGTCCTGGGACTCATCGGCATGGTCATCTTCATCGCTGCGGTGATCAGCCTCGCCGCGGGCGTCACCTGGCTGGTCGTCAAGATCACGCCTAGCGAGCCCAGGAAGAAGCGCAAAGAGCCCGAGCCGGTCGAGAGCTAGACGGGGGAGAGCCGCAGGACCTCGTCCAGCGGCGTGTAGTCGAGGCCGTGTGCTTCGGCGACCGCTTCGTACGTCACCTTCCCGTCGAACACGTTCACGCCCCGCGCGAGGGCGGGATCACGCGTGATCGACTCGTGGAGACCCTCGTTCGCGATCTCCTCGAGGTACGGCAGCGTGGCGTTCGTCAGCGCCTTCGTGGACGTGATCGGAACGGCGCCGGGCATGTTCGCGACGCAGTAGTGGATGACGCCGTCCACGACGAAAACCGGCTCCGAGTGCGTCGTCGGTCGTGATGTCTCCACACAGCCACCCTGATCGATCGCAACGTCGGCGACCACGGATCCGTCCTTCATGCCGGCGACCATCTCGCGGGTGATCAGCTTCGGCGCCAGCGCACCGGGGATGAGCACGGCGCCGATGACGACGTCGGCCTGCGCGACGGACTCCTGGATCTGCAGGCTCGACGACATCAGGAGCGTGACGCGGGACCCGAGTACCTCCTCCAGATGCCGCATCCGATCGATGGAGCGCTCGAGGATCGTGACCTGCGCGCCGAGCCCCAGCGCGATAACGGCCGCGTTGTAGCCGACCATCCCTCCGCCAATCACCACCACTTCGCCCGGGGCCACACCCGGCACGCCTCCCAGAAGCAGTCCTTGCCCGCCGACGGGCTTCTCCAGGAACGCCGCACCTGCCTGGGCCGCCAGGCGGCCGGCGATCTCGCTCATCGGCGCGAGGAGCGGGAGCCCGCGGTCGTCCGTCTCCACGGTCTCGTACGCGACGCACGCCGCGCCGCTCTCCATCAGCGCCCGGGTCAGCTCCTCGCTCGCGGCGAGATGGAGGTAGGTGAAGAGCACCTGACCCTCACGGAGCCTCGTGTACTCCTCGGGAAGCGGCTCCTTGACCTTGAGGACGAGCTCGGCCTCCCAGACGTCCGCGACGGAGCCGATTCTGGCCCCGACGCTCTCGTAGTCGGAGTCCCGGAAGGCGCTGCCCTCCCCCGCGCCCCGCTCGACCACGACCGAGTGGCCGTCACGGGTGAGCTCGAGCGCGCCGGCCGGCGTCAGCGCGACGCGGTACTCGTCCGGCTTGATCTCCTTGGGGACGCCGACGTTCATCAGGGCGGCGGAACGATATCCGTC
>DASSCT010000217.1:0-5174 GCA_035697545.1 Gaiellaceae bacterium
GTCCGCCACGGTGAGGGGTCCATCTGCAGCCGGAGGACGCATGCTTTCCGTTCGCTCGCTCTTCATCGCCGTCGCGGCGTCGTTCGCCCTGCTTGCGCTCGCCGGAGCCCGGCTCGAGCCCGCAAAGGCATTGAGCGCCGATCTGTTCTTCTCCGAGTACATCGAAGGCTCGAGCAACAACAAGGCGCTGGAGATCTTCAACGGCACGGGCTCGACCGTGGACCTGGCGGCCGGCGGCTACCAGGTGCGCATGTACTTCAACGGGAATCCGGCTGTGGGCCTGACGATCAATCTGGTCGGCTCCGTGACGCCGGGCGACGTCTTCGTGCTGGCCCAGAGCGCGGCGGATCCCGTGATCCTCGCGCAGGCCGATCAGACGAACGGCGCCGGGTGGTTTAACGGCGACGATGCCGTGGCCCTGACGAAGGGTGGCGCCGCCGCGGAACCCGTCGACGTGATCGGCCAGATCGGCCTCGACCCCGGAACCGAATGGGGCACGGGCCTCACGAGCACTGCCGACAACACGCTTCGACGCAAGAGCGGTATCAGCGCAGGCGACACGAACGGAGAGGACCCGTTCGACCCGGCGGTCGAGTGGGACGGCTTCGCGATCAACACCTTCGACGGGCTTGGCTTCCACTTCTCCGGCGGCGACGCTCCGCCCGTCGTCAGCTCCACCTCGCCCGCGAACGGCGCCGCGGAGGTGCCGGAGAGCTCCAACATCACCGTCAACTTCTCCGAGCCGGTGACTGCGGCGGACGGCTGGTACACGATCTCCTGCTCGGCGAGCGGCGACCACACGGCCGTTCAGAGCGGCGGCCCTCAGATCTACACCCTCGATCCAGACACAGACTTCAGCGCCGCCGAGATCTGCACGGTCACGGTGGACGCTTCGAAGGTCACCGACGTCGATCTCGACGACCCGCCGGACCAAATGGCCGCGAACCACTCGTTCAGTTTCACGACGATCATCCCGACCGTGACGCAGATTGGACAGGTGCAAGGCTCCGGACATCTCTCGCCGTATGCCGGCCAGCTGGTGAAGGTCGAAGGCGTCGTGATCGGGAAGCGTGGCTCGAACACGTGGATCGAGGACGTGACGCCCGACGCGGATCCGGCGACGTCCGAGGCCGTGCTCGTCTTCGGTTCGTCAGTGGCGAACGCCGTCGCCGTCGGCGACCTCGTTCAGACGACCGGAACGGTCAGCGAGTTCCGGCCTGGTTGTACTCCGTCTTGCGACCCGGCGAGCAGCGCTTTCTCGAACCTGACGATCACCGAGCTCGCCTCCCCCGGCCTCGGCGTGGCGAAGCTGGGCACGTCGGCGCTCCCGGCGTTCACGGTGATCGGTGCAGGCGGCCGCGTGCCGCCGACCGAGGTGATCGAGGACGACTCGGGCACCGGCAACGTGGAGACGGGCAATACGTTCGATCCGGCCCAGGACGGCATCGACTTTTACGAGACGCTCGAGAGCATGCTCGTCGAGGTCCGAAATCCGGTCGTCGTCGGGCCGCGGAACGCCTTCGGTGAGATCCTCGTCCTCGCCGACGACGGCGCCGGCGCGTCGATTCGCACGGTTCGCGGCGGCATCGTCATCCGCCCGACGGACTTCAACCCGGAGCGGATCATGCTCGACGACCTCTTCGTGGCCACGCCGACGGTCGACGTCGCGGATCACTTCACGGCGGCGGCCGGCGTGATGACCTACGACTTCGCCAACTACAAGATCGCGGTCACCAGCATGCTGCAAGAGGTGGACGGCGGCCTGCAGCGCGAGGTCATTCGGCAGCCGACCGAGGACGAGGTCGTCGTCGGGACGTACAACGTCGAGAACCTTGATCCGGGGGACGACTCCTTCGCCCGCCACGCCGACCTGATCGTGAACCACCTCCGCGCGCCGGACATCCTCGCGATCGAGGAGATCCAGGACAACGACGGCGCCGCGGACACCGCCGTCACGGACGCCTCGGCGACGTGGAACGGGCTCATCGCCGCAATCCAGGCCGCCGGCGGGCCGACGTACCAGTACCGGCAGATCGACCCGGTCGACGATCAGGACGGCGGCGAGCCGGGCGGAAACATCCGCGTCGGCTTCCTCTTCCGCACCGACCGGGCGGTCGAGTTCATCGATCGGCCCGGCGGCGGCTCCACCACTCCGACGACGGTGATCAAGCGCCCCTCGGGGCCGCGACTGTCGTTCAGCCCTGGCCGGGTGGATCCCGGCAATCCGGCGTGGCTGAGCTCACGCAAGCCGCTCGCCGGGGAGTTCAAGGCCAACGGCAAGACGCTCTATGTGATCGCGAACCACTTCAATTCGAAGGGCGGCGACCAGCCGCTCTTCGGCCGCTTCCAGCCACCGACCCGCAGCAGCGAGGTTCAGCGGCACGCGCAGGCTCAGGTCGTGAACAGCTTCGTCGATTCGATCCTGGCCGCGGATCCGAACGCAAACGTAATCGTGCTCGGCGACATCAATGACTTCGAGTTCTCGGAAACGGTGCAGATCCTCTCAGGCGGGGTCCTCACGAGCCTGATGGAGACTCTCCCGAAGCCGGAGCGCTACTCGTACGTCTTCGAGGGCAACTCACAGGTGCTCGACCAGGTGGTCGTCAGCGACAACGTTCTCGACAACTTCTTCGTCGACTACGACCCGGTCCACGTGAACTCGGAGTTCGCCGACCAGGCGTCGGACCACGACCCTCAGGTCGCGCGGCTCGACCTCCGCGGCCGCCCGAAGCCGAAGTAAGCGATGCCGCTTACTTCGCCAGCTCGGTAGACCGTGACTCCCGGATCACGGTGACCTTGATCTGCCCGGGATACTCGAGCTCATGCTCGATGTCCCGGGCGATCTCGTGCGAGAGCAGCACTGCGGCGTCATCGTCGATCTCTCCCGGCTTGACGATCACGCGGATCTCGCGGCCTGCCTGCAGCGCGTAGACCTTCTCGACTCCGTTCTTCCGCGCCGCGATGTCCTCGAGCGCCTCCAGCCGCTTGATGTAGTTCTCGAGCGTGTCGCCCCGCGCTCCGGGCCGCGAGCCCGAGATCGCGTCGGCGGCGATCAGGAGCACCGCCTCGACCGTCTGAGGCTGAACCTCGTAGTGGTGGGCGGCGATGGCATGCACGACGGCTTCCGCTTCCCCGTACCGGGCGGCGTAGTCGGAGGAGATCTGCGCGTGCGAGCCCTCGACCTCGTGCGTGAGCGCCTTGCCGAGGTCATGGAGCAGCGCCGCGCGCTTCGCAGTCCGCGCGCTCGCCTCCAGCTCGACGGCCATGATCCCGGCGAGATGGACGACCTCGAGCGTGTGCTTGAGGACGTTCTGCCCGTAGCTCGTCCGGAAGTGGAGCCGGCCCAGGATCTTCACGAGCTCCGGATGGAACTCGCCGCAGTTGGCCTCGAAGACGGCCTGCTCGCCGGCCAGGCGCATGTAGTCGTCGATCTCGGCCTTGGACTGGTAGTACATCTCCTCGATCCGGGCCGGCTGGATGCGCCCGTCCTCGATCAGCTTCGTCAGCGTCATCTTCGCGATCTCGCGGCGGATACCGTCAAACGAGGACAGCACGACCGCCTGCGGCGTGTCGTCGATGATGATGTCCACGCCGGTCAGGTGCTCGAGGGTGCGAATGTTGCGGCCCTCTCGGCCGATGATGCGGCCCTTCATGTCGTCCGAGGGCAGTTCGACCACGGATGACGTCGTTTCGGCCGCATGGCTCGCTGCCACGCGCTGGAGCGCGTCGGCGACGAGGTTCCGGGCACGCCGCTTGGCGTCCACCTGCGCCTCCTCCTCGAGCTGTCGGACGCGCTTGGCAAGATCGTGGCGAATGAGCTGCTCCGAGCGGTCGAGCAGCTCTGTCCTGGCCTCATTCACGGTCAGGCCGGAGATGCGCTCGAGCTCTCCCAGCTCCTGATCCTTCGCCTCCTTGAGCTGCTGCTGCAGCTCCTTGATGTGGACTTCGCGGTCCGCGAGGCCCTGCTCGCGACGCAGGAGCTCGGTGAGCTTGGCCTCGAGCTCGTCCTGGCGAGCGAGGACGCGCTCCTCGAGCTTCGCCATCTGGCCGCGGCGCTCCTGGAGCGTCCGCTCCTCTTCGGCCCGGAAGCGCATCGCCTGCTCGCGCGCCTCGATCTCGCTCTCCCGCCTGAGGTTGTCGGCCTCGCGCCGTGCCTCCGCGATCAGCTCATCGCGTTGTCGTGCCGCCTCGCCGAGGCCTGAGCGGTGCTGGAGCTTGAGGACGAGCGCGAGGAGCGCCGCTCCGAGAACCAGGCCGATGGCGATGCCGGCGACGATCAGCACGTAGCGCTCCTTGGGGTCGAGTCGGGCCGGAGCCCGACCGGATGGTCGGTTGTGCCGCTCGACTAGCGGGAATCACCCGCCATCAAACCCGTGCAGAGCGTCCTGAAAGCGCGGCCGGCGGCCGCGCATGGTCGTCACCAGCGAGCTGCCGCTAGGGCCGTGTCCTCCTTCGTCTGTGCTCGTCCGGTGGTCAGTGTGGTCTCGAGTTTCGCTCTCGTCGTATCAGAAAACGCATCTGTGCAGGCAAAATGTCGAATGAATCGCCTCTAGTCTACCGGAAGCGCACCGCCGATGCCCTCGAGCGTCTCGCGGCTGAAGCCCTTTCCAGCCAGGTAGCGCAAAGCTTTCGCATCGCCGCCGCGCCGTGCGTGAAGCTCCGCGGCGCGCACCTCCTCGGGATCGAGGTCGGCGACTGCATGCTCCACCGCGTCAGAGGCGACGCCACGGCGGCGAAGGTCGGTTCGGATCAGATCGTCTCCCGCGCCTCGCGCTGCGAGAGACCGGGCCCGGCCCGCTGCGAAGCGCTTATCCGAGACGAGCCCGGAGGTCGCGAGTCGGTCGAGGGTCTCCGCACGCTCGGCGGGCTCGATCCCGGCTTTCGCGAGGCGCTGGTCGAGCTCTCGCCTGGAACGGTCTCGGTGCCGGAGCGCGCGGAGTGCGAGCTCCATCGCATCCATCACGTATGGGGCACTTACCTACTTCGCGGCGGCCTCTTCGACCTCGGCCGCCTTTTCGACCTTGAGGTCCGCTTCCTGGGCGATCGGCAGCAGCCGCGCAGAGGCGACCTGGTCGGGCCCGATGTCGGTCTGGATCCGCTCGAGGATCTTCTGCGTGACATCCGGGTGCTCGCGGAGGAACGCGGTCGCGTTCTGCCGTCCCTGGCCGAGCCGC
>DASSCT010000218.1:0-5343 GCA_035697545.1 Gaiellaceae bacterium
AAAAATTCCTGCATTTCAGCCGAATTGATCGCTCTGGACAAGCTGTTAGTATCACGCGCCGTGGCGTCCGTGAAGACTCAGGCCCAGGCGCCGGCCCGGTCTCGCGACCAACGGATGGAGGCGCTGAAGCGCGCGAACGACATCCGGGTCAAGCGTGCTCAGCTCAAGCGAGACCTCAAGGACGGCCAGGCCAGGATCGAGGAGATCCTGCGCAAGCCGCCGGAGTACGTCACAACCGCGAAGGTCTTCGACATCCTCATGGCGGTACCCAAGTTCGGCCGGGTCAAGGCCGGCCGGTTCCTGACCCAGGCCAGGATCAGTCAGTCGAAGACCGTTGGAGGCCTCTCGGACCGCCAGCGGACCGAGCTGATTGGCCTCTTTCAGCGGTAGGGGCAGGATCGCTCCCCTCGGGCCCGTCATCGTCGTCACCGGCACGTCCGGGGCTGGAAAGGGCACGATCGAACGGATCCTCCTCGAGCACATGCCGGAGCTTGAGCTCGCCGTCTCGGCCACGACGCGGGAGCGGCGCGCGAACGAGAGAGATGGGGAGCACTACTGGTTCCTCTCGGACGAGGAATTCGACCGTCGGCTCGCCGAGAAACAGTTCATCGAGTACGTGACATTCCCGTGGGGCCAGCGCTCCGGGACGCTGCGCTCCGAGATCGACCGTATCCGCGCGGAAGGGCACATCCCCCTCCTCGACCTGGAGACCGACGGCGCGCTCTACGTCCAGAAGACCGTTCCGGGCACCCTGACGGTGTTCGTGACGGCGCCGACCTTCGAGGAGCTCGAGCGGCGCCTGCGGGCCCGCGCGACGGAGAGCGCGGGTGAGATCGGCGAGCGCCTCGAGCTGGCACGAGCGCAACTCGAGCTCGCCGACCAGTTCGACCACGTGATCGTGAACGACGATCTCCAGCGGGCAGCGCGTCAGGTCGAGTCCCTTGTCCGGAAGGAGATCGCCGCTCAGACGCAGGTACCATGAGCGCGCTGTGATCTATCCACGAATCGACAAACTGCTTGACAGCGTCCCGGAGCGCTACGGCCTCGTGCTCGTGGCGGCGAAGCGGGCGCGCCAGATCAACAACTACCACCACCAGCTCGGCGAGGGCACTTTCGAGGACTTTCCGCCGCCGCTCGTGGAGTCCCGCTCGAAGAACTACCTCACGATCGCCCTCGAAGAAGTCGCCGAGGGCAAGATCAAGCACGAGTACAAACGGTAGGTCGCGCCCGTGGCGCGGATCCTTGTCGGGGTGACCGGCGGGATCGCCGCCTACAAGGCGTGCGAGCTGGTCCGGTTGCTGGTCAAAGCAGGACACGACGTCGTTCCGCTCGTCACCCCGGGCGCGGAGCGCTTCGTCCGCGCGGAGACGTTCGACGCTCTGGCACGGCGCGATCCTCGTTCCAGCGGTCTCTACCCGCACCTGCAGCGGGCCGACTTGCTCGTGATCGCGCCGCTCACGGCCAACACGCTGGCCAAGCTGGCGCACGGCCTCGCCGACAACCTCGTGACCGAGGCGGCGCTGGCGCACGAGGGCCCGACGCTCGTCGCGCCGGCAATGAACACGCGGATGTGGCGTCACCCCGCGACCCAGGCGAACCTCGAGCTCCTGCGGACGCGCGGCCTCGAGGTGATCGGCCCGGAGGAGGGGGAACTCGCCGAGGGCGAGGAGGGTATTGGTCGCATGGCCGACCCCGAGGTGATCGCAGCACGCTGCGATGAGCTGCTGGGGGTGACGAACAGTGCGCTCGAGGGCAAGACTGTGGTGGTGACGGCGGGGGGAACGAGGGAGCCGATCGACGCGGTCCGCTTCGTAGGCAACCGCTCCTCGGGGCGGATGGGCGTCGCGATCGCGGCCGAGGCCAGGCGTCGCGGCGCCGACGTGACGCTGATCGCGTCCAACCTTGCCGTCAAGGCGCCGGAGGGGATCGAGGTCGTCGACGCGCCCACCGCCGAGGATCTCGCGCGCGAAACGCTGGCACGCGCGGATTCGAACGTCGTTGTCATGGCCGCGGCGGTCTCCGACTACCGGCCGGCCGAGGCGCTCGAGGGCAAGCGGCCCAAGGACGGAGAAACCTGGACGCTTGAGCTGGAGCCCACCGGCGATGTGCTGCGAAAGCTCGCCGCGCAGTCCGCGAATGGACGCGTCGTCGTGGGGTTCGCGGCGGAAACGGGCGCCGACGGTCTCTCGCGCGCTCGGGAGAAGCGAACAGTCAAGAAGGCCGATCTGCTCGTCTACAACGATGTGGCCAGGTCGGACATCGGGTTCGAGGCATCCGACAACGAGGTCGTGATCATCTCGGAGGAGGGTGAGCGGCGCATCGGGCGGGCGCCCAAGGCCCGCGTCGCCGCCGAGATCCTCGACGACGTCGAGCAGCTGCTCGGGAGCAGGTCATGAGCGAGCGGCAGGCTCAGCAGGAGCCTCGCCCAGTCACGGCCTCGGGCGACGTCCTCAGCCGCGTCACCGACAACGTCGCCAAGGTCGTTCACGCGCCAGCCGAGACCTTGCGCCTGGCGGTGATCAGCCTCGTCAGCGAAGGCCACCTGATCATCGAAGACTTCCCGGGCGTGGGGAAGACGATGCTGGCCAAGGCCCTTGCGCGGTCGATCGACTGTTCCTTCTCGCGGATCCAGTTCACGCCCGACCTGCTTCCTTCGGACGTGACCGGCGTGAACGTCTTCGACCAGCGCACGAACGAGTTCGAATTCCGGCCTGGACCGGTCTTCGCGAACATTCTGCTCGTCGACGAGGTGAACCGCGCGTCGCCGAAGACCCAGGCGGCGCTCCTCGAGTGCATGCAGGAGAACCAGGTCACGGTCGACGGCGTCACGTATCCACTCGGGCGCCCGTTCATGGCCCTCGCGACCCAGAACCCGATCGAGTACGAGGGCACCTACCCGCTTCCGGAGGCCCAACTCGACCGCTTCACGATGCGGTTGTCGATCGGCTATCCGCAGCTCCAGGATGAGGCGCGCATGCTCAGTGAGCAAACGAGCGAGCCGCCCCTGGACGCGCTCGAGCCGGTTGCGAGCGCCTCCGAGATCGTCTCCCTGATCGACGACGCCAGGGAGATCTTCGTCGAGGAGAGCGTCAACCGCTACGTAGTCGCGCTCCTCCGGCACACACGCGCCGACGAGCGTCTCTACCTCGGCGCGAGCCCCCGAGCGGGAATCGCGCTACTTCGCGTCGCCAAGGCGCTTGCGCTTGCGGAGGGACGGGATTACGTGCTGCCCGACGACGTCAAGGCCGTGGCCGTTCCGGTGCTCGCACACCGGCTGATCCTCGGGCCCGAGGCGCGCGCGGGGGGCATGTCTGCACCGGACCTCGTCACCGAAGCCGTCGAGCACACCCCCGTTCCCGTCTAGGGCGCTGTGACGGGCCGGGGCCGGATGACGCTCGCGCTCGGGCTCGGGACCTACGTCGTTGCCTGGGCCTTCGGGGCGGACGCCCTCTACGCGCCGGCCGTGGGGCTCGTGCTCGTCGCCGCGGTAGCCCTCGCCTGGACGCAGCTGCTGGCTCGGCCGTTCCGCCTTCATCGCTCTGTCGATCGGCAGCAGCCGGTCGAGGGGGACAACGTCCTCGTCAAGATCGAGCTCGAGGCCGAGGGCGGAGTGCTCCCCGGCAGCGTTTTGCTCCGCGATCCCGCCGGAGGGCTCGGCGAGCGGGACGTGACAGTGGAACGCGACGGCGGCCGGCTCCGGACCGCCTATCGCGTCGAGAACGTCCCGCGCGGCCGCTACCGCTTCACCGACGCCGAGGTCTCGGTGCTCGATCCTTTCGGGCTGTCGCGCCGCGACCAGAAGCTCCCGGACACCGGCGCGCTGCTCGTCTATCCGCGGCTGACGCCGCTTGCTTCCCTCTTCTCCGAACGCGGGCTTCGCTCGCACGGTGCCGGAAGGGTGCTGCTGCGCCGTCCCGCAGGGTTCGAGCTGCACAGCGTCCGCGAGTACCAGAGCGGCGAGTCGCTCCGCCGGGTGCACTGGCCCTCGACCGCCCGCAGGCAGCAGCTGATGGTGAAGGAGCTGGAGGACGCGCCTCGGGACGAGGTCGCCGTCGTTCTCGACGCGCAGAGCGGCTTCGGCGGAGGCACGCCTCCCGATTCCAGCTTCGACGCCCAGGTGCGGTGCGCCGGATCGATCCTGTGGGCACACGCGCGGCGAGGCCGCCATTCGCGTCTGGTGGTGACAAGCGGCGTCGCACCCGAGACGGTCTCGGTGCGCTCGTACGAACGCGACTGGCCGCGGGCCATGGAGGCGATGGCCGCGGCGGAGCAGACCGGCCGCAGGCCGCTGGAGGCCTTCCTCGCCGACGACACCGGCGATGCGGCCCGCGCCAGCGACCTCGTTGTCGTGACCCCGGCGCTGCGCCCGGGGCTTGTCGAGGCGATCGTGGGGCGCGCGGTGAGCCACCAGCACGTCTCGGTCGTCTACGTCGACGTCCCGAGCTTCGGCGGGCGCGAGCGTCGCGCGGTCGGGGCCGAGGCCGCCGTGCTGCGGTTGGAGGCATCCGGGGTTCCAGTCGCCGTCGTCCACCGGAAGGACGACCTACGCGCCGTCCTCGGTTCGGCTCCGGAGCGGGTGGCCCTTGGCTAGGACTGCGCTCCTGTGTCTCCTGCCGGGGTTGCTGATCGCGACCGGCTGGAGCCAGCTCGAATCGCCGCCGGAGAGCCGTGAGATCACGCTCGTCGTTGCGCTCGGGATCGGCGTGGCGCTGATCTCTCGCCGCCGGCTCCGGCTCCTGGCGACCGCAGGCGCCTTCCTCGTCGTCGCCCGTGTGGCCTTCGGCCTCTCACCGCTCGACGCGCGACCGTTCGACGGAGATCACAACTTCGTCGGGCCGTTCTTCTCGGGGATCTGGAACGGCTTCCTCGACTACTACGACGTCACGATCCCCTTCGACCCCGTCGATCGCCCCCGTATGCACGGCGTCCTGCTGCTCGCGGCCTTCGCCTTCACGCTCGGCGCCTCGCTTGCCATCGCCCGTCGGCGGCCCGTCCTCGCCAGCGCGCTGACCTTCGCCGGAGCGGCCTGGCCCGTGACGCTGATCCGGGACGCCCCGTCGACCGCTCGCGGCGCGCTCTTGCTCGTCGCATCGCTCCTCCTGCTCGCCGCGCTTCGACCGGGAGCGGGACGCGGCAGCGGACAGACGGCGCTGGTCGGCGTCGGCGTCGTCATCGTGGCGCTGATCGCGGCCGGCTCCCCCGCCGTGGCCAAGGGCGGATTCCTGAACTGGGAGCGGTGGGAGCCGTACACCCGGCCCGACAAAGGCCGCAGCGTCTCCTACGTCTGGGACGCGAACTACAGCGGCATCAACTTCCCGAAGCTCCCGACGACCGTCCTGACGA
>DASSCT010000219.1:0-4085 GCA_035697545.1 Gaiellaceae bacterium
TGGAGTCGCGGCAGATGCGAACGTGGTCATCTTCGAACGCATCAAAGAAGAGGTCCGCGCCGGAAAATCGGTGCGGGCCGCAATCTCCGCCGGGTACAGCAAGGGCTTCCACACGATCGTCGACGCCAACGTCGTCACCGCGATCACCGCCCTGGTGCTGTTCACGGTGGCGACGGCGAGCGTGAAGGGCTTCGCCCTGATGCTCCTGATCGGTACGGCGATCTCGATGGTCACGGCGGTCGCCGCGACACGAGCGCTCCTCGGCCTGCTCGCCGGCTTCAGCTGGTTCGACAACCCGCGCTTCATGGGCGCGGCGGGGCAGCAGCACGGGAAGTGGCTGCAGATCGACTTCATGCGCAAGCGCTACATCTGGCTCGCGATCTCCGGCACGGTGATTGCGATCGCCGTCGGCTCGCTCGCCGTCAAGGGCCTGAACCTCGGGATCGACTTCAAGGGCGGCACGCAGATCAACTTCCAGACGGCGCAGCCTCAGGGGCTCGATCAGGTTCGCTCCGCCGCGGGCGAGCTCGGACAGGCGAACGCGGTCATCCAGGGCCGCGGCCAGGCGACTGACGGGAAGTACGCGCGTTTCCAGATTCGGACGGAGGAGCTCTCGCGCACCGAGCAGGATCAGCTCTCACGCCAGCTGACGAGCCGGTTCGACGCGACGATCCGCGGCGTCGACAACGTTTCCTCGAGCTTCGGACGCCAGATCGCCGAGGGCGCGATCATCGCGATCATCGTCTCGCTGCTCCTGATCGTCCTCTACACGACGTTCAGGTTCGACTACAAGTACGCGATCCCGATCATCGCCGCGCTGCTCCACGACGTGATCATCACCGTCGGCATCTATTCGCTGACCGGGCGGGAGGTGACGACGGCGACCGTTGCCGCGGTCTTAACCGTCCTCGGTTACTCGATCTACGACACGATCATCATCTTCGACCGCATCCGGGAGAACGTCCCGCTCATGCGCCGCTCGTCCTTCGCGACGATCGCCAACGTCTCGCTGTGGGAGACGATTCGCCGCTCGTTGGCGACGACGTTCATCACGCTGCTCCCGGTCGCCTCGCTGCTCATCTTCGGCGGCGACACGCTGAAGGACTTCGCGTTCGCGCTGCTCATCGGAATCGGTTCGGGCGCGTACTCGTCGATCTTCATCGCCGCGCCGCTGCTGACGATGTGGAAGGAGCGCGAGCCGGAGTGGGCGCGGAAGAAGCACCTGGACGAGGGTGTCCCGGAGGACGGCGCGGGCGCCGAGGTGGCGCTCGAGGCCGCCGAGTCGATCGCAGCCGCCGAGCCGGCGCCGGAGCTTCCACCGCCCATCGCGGCGACCGAGCCGAAGGCCGTCAACGGGCAGTCGAAGCGCGAGCAGCGGCGACAGCGCAGACGCGCGCGCCCACATGGTCGAGCCCGGTAGCAACGCCGCCTGGCGTGAGCTGGCGGAACGGATCTTCTTCTCCAGCGTCGGCGCCGTAGCGCTGACAGCCGAGCGCGCCGATGCGCTCGCCGAGGAGCTCGCCGACCGGGGTCTCGCCCGCCGCGACGAAGCGAGGGCGCTGATCGACGATCTTTCCGCGCGCTGGCGCGGCGACGCCACCAGGATCGGCGAGAAAGCCGGCGCGACGCTCGAGACGATGTTCCGCGAGCTCGGCCTCGTGACGAAGGACGACCTCGAGGAGCTCGAGCTCCGCGTCGCCCAGCTGGAGCACCGGCTGCGGCTGCTGGAAGATCCGGAAACGAGGGTTTCCGGACCGTAGCGGGCCAGCCGGCGACGACATCCGGGCCTCTGCCGGCTGCAAAGCCGCGCCAGTCTGGAGCCTCGGGCCGCGCCCATCACGGATATGAACGCGTCCCGAGTCCGCACCCTGGCTTGCTTTTCGCGCGGCAGAGACGCGGTGAGGTCACCGGCTGACCCGCGTGCAACACTGATTTCGTGGCGGAAGCCCCTCCGCGAAGCCTAGGGCGCATCTCCGAGATCGCGCAGGTCGCGGTCCGCCACGGCTTCGGCTACTTCTTCCACCGGAACCGGATGGGCGACCTCGTTCCCGGGGACGGGCAGCCGGCGACCGAGGAACTTCCCTCCGAGCGCGGCCGCCATCTCCGCGAGCTCCTCGACGAGCTCGGGCCGACCTTTGTCAAGTTCGGGCAGCTCCTCTCGATGCGGCCGGACGTGCTTCCGCCGGACATCATCGCCGAGCTACGCGGGCTCCAGGACGACGTTTCGCCGTTCCCGTACGAGGAGGTCGAGGAGGTCATGATCGCGGAGCTCGGTCAGCCGGTCGAGCGGCTGTTCCGTGACTTCGATCCCATCCCGATGGCAGCGGCCTCGATCGGGCAGGTCCATCGGGCGACGCTTCCCACCGGACGCGAGGTGGCGGTCAAGGTTCAGCGTCCGGGAGCGCCACGGCAGATCGAAGCCGACCTGAACCTCATGTACCAGGCCGCGCGTCTTGCCAAGGAGCGCGTCCGGGCCCTCGACTTCATCGACGCCCAGGCGCTGGTGGACGAGTTCGCGCGGTCGATCCGCCAGGAGCTCGACTACCGCGGCGAGGCCCGGAACGCCGAGACCTTCCGAAAGAACTTCGCGGGCCATCCGCATGTCCGCATTCCGCGGGTCTACTGGAGTTACACGCGCCCGCGCGTCCTGACCCTCGAGTACATGGAGGGCACGCAGCTCGCCGACGTCGACGTGCTCGGCTGGACGCCCGAGCAGCGGCACCGGCTGGCCGAGGTGCTCGCCGAGGCGTGGATGACGATGATCTTCCGCCACGGGTTCTTCCACGGCGACCCGCATCCGGCGAACGTCCTCGTCTTCGCCCCTGATCGCATCGGCCTCGTCGACTTCGGCCTCGCCGGCCGGCTGACCGAGGAGGACATCTCCAAGGCCACGGGCCTCTTCATCGACATCGCCCACGAGAACATCGAGGCGCTGCCCAAGCGCCTCGCCGAGCTCGGCGTCCGCTACCCGAAGGAGCGTGAGGAGGAGTTCACCGCCGAGCTCCGCGAGCTCTTCTACCGCTACTACGGCGCCAGCCTGGCGGAGATCGACCCGCAGCAGGTGATCCGTGAGGTCTTCTCGATGATCTACCGGATGAACCTGCGTCTGCCGACGCGGTTCGTTCTGCTCGACAAGGCGATCGCCACGCTGGCCGCGGTCACGATGGAGCTTTCACCCGAGTTCAACGTCTTCGAGGTCGCGAAGCCGTATGCGCGCAGCCTGCTGCTCGGGCGCTATTCCCCGGGGCGGATCGCCTCCCGAGCTCGGCGCGAGTCGATCAACATGGCGCGGATCGCCGCCGAGCTGCCGTACCAGGTGCACGACATCCTCGAGGAGGTCCGCGACGGCCAGATCGAGGTCGGCTTCGTCCACAAGGGCCTCGACGAGTTCATGGGCAAGCTCGATGTCGCCTTCAACCGGCTCGTCATCGCGCTCGTCGTCGCCTCGGGCCTCATCGGCTCCAGCCTGATCGGGATCTTTGCGGAGAATGGGCCGCAGCTGCTCGGGCTTCACGTCCTGTCGGTCATCGGCTTCATCGTCTCCGGCGTCCTTGGGCTGTGGCTCTTGTGGGGAGTCATCCGAAGCGGACGCTTGTAATCGCTGAAACTCTCACGAGTTTCAGCGAATTGTGGGTGCCACAAAGCGCGCGCGGCCCAGGATCGCTGTTGAGACTCCATCTCTAGCGGCCGCAGCGGCAGAGCGGGCAGGGCCCGCTCTGCGGCGGTCTAGTCCGGTTCGAGCGGGTGTCGAGGATTCGTCACGAATCCGTGAGAAAGGACATCTGGTTCTGCGCTGAGGGCGTTGGTAGCTTCGCCGGCATGTCGAACGCCCTGCTACTCGCCGAGCCCGAGCCCGCCACGCGGGGCTTCCTCGAGCGCCACCTGAAGCAGGACGGCTTCGAGGTTCTGGAGGCTCTCGATGAAGACGCCGTGGCGCTGCTCGACATTGCGCGGCCGGATCTCGTGCTCACCTCGGAGGCTCTCGCTCCTGACCTGTGCCGATTTGCGGCCGACGTTCCCGTGATCGTGCTCGGGCGCGCCGACTCCGACGCCGTCGATCGCGTGCGGGCATTCGACGGAGGGTG
>DASSCT010000220.1:0-2813 GCA_035697545.1 Gaiellaceae bacterium
ATCTGAACCCGCAGAGGTAGCCGCGGTCTCGCCCCGGCGGTTCCGCGGCGAGGATCCCCGCCAGATCCTCACCTGCTTCTACGAAGTTCGCCGCCGCTCCGGCGATCCGCTCCAGATCGTCGTGCAGCGCCACCGGACAACCATAGACTCGGTCTCGTGGACGCAGTCGAGCTGTTCGCGCCGCTCGGGTCGACGTACGACCGCTACGCGCGCCTCCTCTCTTTCGGCCAGGATCCGCGCTGGCGGCGTTTCCTGGTCTCGCGGGTGGAGGTTGGCCCCGGCGACAAGGTGCTGGACGTCGCAACCGGCACAGCCGCCGTTGCGATCGAGCTCACCCGCCGCACGGGCTGCCATGTGGTCGGCCTCGACCAGAGCGCGGAGATGTTGGAGGCCGGGCAGCGGAGGCTCGAGGCGGCCGGGCTCGTGGAGCGCATCGAGCTCGTCCCCGGGCTTGCGGAGCGGCTGCCCTTCGGAGACGCGTCCTTTGCAGCCCTGACCTTCACGTACCTGCTCCGGTACGTCGAGGATCCAGCGGGGACGATGCGGGAGCTCGCCCGCGTGGTGCGGCCGGGCGGCACCATCGCGATGCTCGAGTTCGGGTTGCCGCAGGGACTTGCCCGGCCCGCGTGGGAGCTCTACGTTCGCGCAGGCCTCCCGCTGCTCGGAACGCTGATCTCGCCGGGCTGGCGTCAAGTCGGATCATTCCTCGGCCCGAGCATCCGCGACTTCCACGCCCGCTATGACCTTCGCGAGCTCTGGGCCGGCGCAGGGGTCAAGGAGATCCAGAGCAAACGGCTGAGCCTCGGCGGCGGGCTCGTCATGTGGGGGCGCGTGTGAGCCGTCCCGCCTTCTACGCGCTTGCGCCGGGCGGCTGGCGCGACTACATGACGCTGCTCCACCTTCCTTACACCGCCTGGCACCTGTCTTACGTCGCGATCGGGGCCGCGCTTGCGCCCGACCCGGCCGGCAGGCGCCTCCTCGCTGCCCTCGCCGCCTTCTTCCTCGCGCTGGGGATCGGCGCGCACGCCCTCGACGAGCTCAACGGCCGCCCCCTGTCCACACGCATCTCCGATCGCGCGCTCATCGTGCTCGCCGCGGGCTCGATCGGTGGCGCGGTCGCGATCGGCATCGCCGCGGCGGTCGCCTGGACGCTCTGGCTGCTTCCCTTCATCGCCGTCGGGGGATTCCTCGTCGTCGCCTACAACCTCGAGCTCTTCGGCGGCTTCTTCCACACCGATCTGTGGTTCGGCCTCGCGTGGGGCGCTTTTCCCCTGCTCACAGGCTATTTTGCCATCGCGGAGAAGCTCACCGCGGAGGCCGTGCTCGCGGCGGTCTTCGCGCTCCTCACGAGCCTCGCGCAGCGGAAGCTCTCGACCCAGGTGAGAACCGTACGGCGGCGGGTCGACGCGGTCACCGGCGCCATGACGATGGCGGACGGAGCCCGGCGCGAGATCACCGCCGACACTCTGATCGGCTCGCCCGAGGCGGCGCTGCGCCTGCTGGCCGCCGCGATGGTCTCGCTCGCGGCGGCGCTCCTCGTCCTACGATTCTGAGATGCGCCTGTTCCGACGCAGACGTCAACGGGCCGAGCGCCTGGCGGAGGTGGAGCTGGAGCTCGACCGCGCACGAGACGAGCTCAAGGGGCTAATCCGGGACGAGACCGAGGCGGGCGCCGCCGAGATCCAGCGCCTGATGGCGCGTGAGCGCGCCGATTCCGTGTCCCGGCTCCAGCAGGAGGAGCGGCGCATCGCCGAAGAGCGCAGGCGGGCCGTCGTGGAGCACGAGGAGCGCGCCCTCGCCGAGCTCGCCGCGAGCTTGACGGAGATCCAGCAGCGCGTGGAGCAGCGGCTCGCCGGCTGGGCGGACGACATCGGACGCACCCAGCACTCCCTCACCGCCGAGCTCGCGAAGCTTCAGGAGCGCCAGCAGGTGCTCGTCAGTCAAGCCGAGGCCCGGCTCGAGACCGACCGGGACAAAATCGAAGAGGCCGGCGCGGCCCAGGCGGAGGCGTTCCTCAAGCTCCGAGAGGAGCTCCAGCGCTCGGCCGACGGCGCTGCTGCGTCCGTTCGGTCCGAGCTCGAGCTGCACGCCGCCGAAGGTCGGCGCGCGGTCGAGGAGATGAACAAACGGCTCAAGGCGCGCGATCGCCGGATGGCGGAGCGCATCGAGCGTGAGGAAGCGGACGTCGGCCGGCGCGTCGAGGCTCGCCTCACGGACGTCGAGCGGCGCCAGATTGAGAGTCTCGAGCGGGCGACGAACCAGGCGGCCGGACGCTTCGCCGAGGCTGCGGCGCTGCAGTTCGACGCCGCCGTAAAGTCCGCGCGTGAAGACGCGGCACGCCGGCTCGCCCGCGAGCTTGATCGCGCGGTGCACATGTTCGCGCGTGAAGCAGAGTCGGTCCTGGCCGAGCGGTTGGCGCAGGTGGCCGAATCGGGCTCGCAAAGGGTGGATAAGCGACTACGCCAGGTGACCGCGGGCCTGGAACGACAGCGCGACGAGTTCATCGCATCGCTCCAGCGCCAGCTCGCACAGATCGAGCTGCAGCTGCGCCAGCGGTTGAGCAGCCTGGCCGAAGAAGCCGAGGCCGAACGGGCCGTGCTCGAGCGCCGTCTGCAGGAGCTCACGCGACGTTTGGACGAGTCGGGCTCGGTTCCGGCCGCCCGTCGGTAGTCCCGAAGACGACCAACTTCCGGGAGCAGGGTTCGTCATTGAGAGAACGAATCAAGCCGGACCCGAGCCCCATCGCCCATGACCGAGATCGCTGAACACGACCAGACCGATCGCGAGAAGGTCGCGGGATGGAGGCTGCACGT
>DASSCT010000221.1:0-15217 GCA_035697545.1 Gaiellaceae bacterium
GCACTGCCGTAGACCCCCGGCTTGAACAAGAGGGCGTAGCGGTTCGTGCCCATCTCGGCGTCGACCTGCTGGGCGTGGATCGCGTCGATGGTCGCCTGGATCTGACTGACCGACATGCTTGGGTCGAAGACGATCACGTTCGGCCCGAAGGCAGGCGCGAGCGGTGCGGCGCTCGCGCTGCTCGCACTCGACAAGAGCGCGACCAGAGCCAGCACGAGAGACAGAGCAGATCGAACCCCTGACATGGAAGCCTCCTGGTTCCGCGTAGGTGGCCCGGTCGACACGGGCAGCGGCCCCCGCCCGAGCGCGCCACTTCGATCGTGAACCGGCAACCTAGCGTCCAAAGCTCGGCCGTGCTCGCTCGGACGCCTTGCGGCTCTATGTACCATGCACCTCTATGTATGGTATTGCGAGCCGTGGAGGACGGCCGTGCACATTGACAAGGATCTAGTCGCGGCCTCGGCGACACCACTCGTCCTCGCAATCCTGGCGGAGGGTGAGAGCTACGGCTACGCGATCCTCAAGCGGGTACGTGCGCTCTCCAGAGGCGAGCTCGAGTGGACCGACGGGATGCTCTACCCACTGCTCCATCGTCTTCGTCGGCTCGGGTACGTGACGACGGAGTGGCGAACGCCGCCGGAAGGGCGTCGCCGCCAGTACTACACGCTCACCGACGACGGACGAGCAGCGCTCGCTGACCAGCAACGGCAGTGGGCGACCGTCACTCGTGCGCTGAATGACCTCTGGCCGGGCTCGGGTGTGCTGCTGACGGCGATCGGCGAGGCGTGAGCCATGGAGAGCGTGGAGTCACAGATCGCAGAATGGCGGGCCTACGTCGCAACCGCCCCGGGCGTCAACGGCCACGACGTCGATGAGCTGGAGGATCATCTTCGCCACCAGATCGCCGATCTGAACGCGGCCGGCCTCACGGCCGATGAGGCGTTCCTCGTCGCCGTGAAACGGATGGGGGATCTCGACGCCCTGTCCCGGGAGTTCGCACGCGAGCACAGCGGCCGACTCTGGAAACAACTCGTCCTGAGAGATGACGGCGAGCCGGCCCGCGCGGCCGGCGGCTGGTTCGAGCCGCTCGCCTTCGCTGTGGCCGCGGCCGTCGCGGTCCAAGTCGCACGCCTCGCTGCTGGCTTCCCCGACGAGGAGCCGAACTGGCTGGCCCGGAACGCCAGTTTGTTCGTGTTGCCGTTTCTTGCCGCCTACTTCGCTCGCCAGCGGCAGCTCGACACCCGGCGATGGGTGCTGACCGCGGCGCCGTTTGCATTTGCTGCGCTCATGGTCAACCTCTACCCGTGGGATGCGGACTCGGCCACCGAGGCGCTCGTCGTCCTCCATCTGCCAGTCGCGCTGTGGTTCGCCGTCGCCTACCCGTACATGGGCGGCACGGTCCGATCGCACGAGCGGCGCATGGACTTCGTCCGCTTCACGGGCGAATGGTTCATCTACTACGTGCTGATCGCGCTCGGTGGAGGGGTGCTCATGGGTTTGACTGCTGCGATCCTCGAGCCCACGGGGATTGACGCCGACCGGATCGCCGAGTGGGTGCTGCCCTCGGGAGCGGCGGGTGCGGTGATCGTCGCCTCGTGGCTCGTCGAGTCGAAGCAACGGGTCGTGGAGAACATGGCGCCGGTGCTCACGATGCTCTTCACGCCGCTGTTCGCGGTGATGTTGGCCGGCGCCGCCGTCGTCTACGCCGTCACCGCGCTCGGCGGCGCGTTCGATCGCGAGCTTCTCAGCGTCTTCGACGCACTGCTGGTGGTCGTCCTCGCGCTCGTTCTGTACGGGATGTCGGCGCGGGACCCGTCGACGTCGCCGGACTGGATGGACCGAATCCAGCTGGTCGCCGTCGTCAGCGCCCTCGTGCTCGACGTGATGGTGCTCGGCTCGATGATCGCTCGGATCGGCGACCTCGGGTTCACCCCGAACCGAACGGCAGCGCTCGGACTCAACCTCGTTCTCCTCGTGAACCTGGCCGGCGCCGCCTGGCTATCCGCCCGGTTCCTCACAGGACGCAGCACCCTCCACCGGCTCGAGCGCTGGCAGACCACCTACCTTCCCGTCTTCGCCCTGTGGGCCGCCACGGTCGTGGTCATCCTCCCACCACTGTTCGCCTTTACCTGATCGCATCGGCCAGCGGTAGGAGGCGTGAAGGGGCCGCGCGATCCGCTGCCCGGTGGATGTGCCGCAGCGAGGCGAAGGGCCAAGCTGGCACGGCCATGGCCGACGTCGAGACGATTGCGCAGCCGGTTTCGCCGGTCGTTCGCGCCGAGTCACTGACGAAGCGGTTCGGGAGCGTTGTCGCGGTCGACGATCTTTCGTTCGAGCTCGAGGAGGGCACGATCACCGGATTTCTGGGCCCGAACGGCGCCGGCAAGACGACAACGCTTCGCATGCTGCTCGGACTTGCGGCACCGACGTCCGGCCGGGCGCTTCTCTTCGACCGCCCATATGCGCAACTCGCACAGCCGAGCCGCCAGGTCGGGGCGGTGCTGGAAGCGACCGACTTCCATCCCGGCCGCTCCGGCCGCGACCATCTCCGCATGCTCGCGGAGGCGGTCGAGCTGCCGCGCTCGCGCGTCGAAGAAGTACTGCGTCTGGTCGAGCTCGAGGCGCCGGCAAGGCGTCGGGTCAAGACCTACTCGCTCGGAATGCGGCAACGGCTCGGGCTCGCAACGGCACTGCTCGGCGATCCCGAGCTGCTGATCCTCGACGAGCCGGCGAACGGGCTCGACCCCGGAGGCGTCCGCTGGCTGCGCGACTTCCTCCGCGCCTTCGCTGCCGGGCAGCGGACCGTCTTGATCTCCAGCCATGTCCTGGCCGAGGTCGCCCAGACCGTCGATCAGGTACTGATCATCAACCACGGCAAGCTGGTGGTCGAATCGTCGCTCGAGCAGCTCATGAACGGCACGGCGGGCTCGGTGCGTGTCCGCTCACCGCAGACGGCGAGGCTCGGGGAAGCCCTCGCAAAGTCGGGTATCCGCTTCAGCCTCGGCAATGACCAGACGCTGCTCGCATACGGAACGACCGGTGAGCGCATCGGCGACATTGCTTTCGCCGCCAACGTGCCGATCCACGAACTGACGGGCGAGAGCTCCTCGCTGGAAGAGATCTTCCTCGGACTCACCGCGGAGCAAGCCGCATGACCGGCCAATTCAGAGCTGAGCTCTTGAAGATCCGGTCGACGCGTACGACGGCCGGCCTAGTGCTGGGGATGGTCGGCCTCATCCTCCTCTTCTCGCTGCTCACGGGCCTGCTCACCAAGGCACCGAATCTCGTCACCACCGACGATCAACGCGGGCTGCTGGCCGTGGGAGCCCTCAGCGGCGTCTTCTCCGCCCTCGCCGGGATCATGCTGGTGACCAGCGAGTACCGCTACGGCACGATCAAGCCGACGTTCCTGTTCACACCGGCGAGGTCCCGCGTGCTGGTGGCCAAGGCTGCTGCGGGCGTGCTCGCCGGCACCGTCTTCGGAATCGTCGGTGGGGCACTCGGCTTCGGCGTCGGCTACGCGTGCCTCGCCGGCCGCGGCATCCATTTCGCGCTCGACGACCGGCAGACGGCTCTGCTTCTCTTCGGCACCGTGACCGGCACCGCGCTCTGGGGCGGGATCGGCGTGGCCCTAGGCGCGATTCTCCGTAGTCAGGTGGCAGCCATCATCGGAGTCCTTGCGTGGGCCTTCGTCGCGGAAAGCCTGCTCTTCGCCTTTCTCCCGGGCATCGGCCGCCTCGGCCCTAGCCATGCCGAAGATGCGCTGATCGGATTCACCACCAACCACCTCCTGCAAGCGACCCCCGGCGGTCTCGTCCTCGTCGCCTGGGCGGCCGCGCTCTCACTTCTCGGGACGACGCTCGCCGCCCGCCGCGACGTCGACTAGGGCAACGCGGTGGCGGCCGCGGGGGTGCTCTCAGCAGAATCCGCCGGCTCCTTGGCGGCTTCGCGTGCGAGCGAGATTACGACCGCGCCGATCAAGGCGAGCCCGAGGCCCACTATCGCGAGAACGATGTGCCAGGTGGGCCGGCTGACGCGCTCGTCGAGGAGAAGGACGCCGATCAGGATGCCGACGAGCGGATTCGCGACTGACACGGTCGCGACGGACGGCGCGAGCCGACCCGTGCCGAGGGAGACCTGCTGGAGCACGAAGCCGAGCACGCCCGCCAGTGCCAGCGCGTAGGCCTCCCAGTGCGAGAGCATCGTGCCGATGCTCTCGTGCAGATACTCCAGCGTCGGCTTCGTCAACGCCGCAGACAGACCGAACAACATCCCCGCCACGCTCCCGTACACGGCCGCCTTCATCGACAGTCCGCCTCGCCCTCCGTAGGCGAGCAGCACACCTGAGACGACCGCGATCGCGACGATCGCGATCACCCACTCGCGACCGGATGCATTGTCGTTGCCGCCCGCCGGATCGCCGAAGTACGCGAAGAGGCCGAGGCCGAGCACGATCACGGCAGCTCCCACGATCTCGCGTCGCCCCACGTGCTGGCGCGTGAGGAAGTAGCCGAGCGGCAACGCGAAGACGACCGTCGTGACCAGGAGCGGCTGGATGATCGCCAGGCGGCCGCGATCGAGCGCCGCGGCCTGGAACACGTAGCCGACCAGCAGCGCGAGCGTTCCGACGAGCCACGTCGTCTGCCCAGCCAAGCGGAGGAGCGAGGACGGCTGCGCGAGCGAGATCGTGGGCAGGTCGAGTGAGCCCTTCTGCTGCAGTGCCGCCGCGAGAGCAAAGAGGAACGCCGCGACCAGGGCGAGGGAAGCCGCCACGCGCGCAGCCTACGCCTCACTCCGGTCGGACACTGACTCCCCCTCAGGGACGGGCGAGGGAGAGGCGCTTCTCGGACGCGAGGTGCGGTGGCCACTGGAGGCGGCTCGCGCCTGCGAAGCGCAGGTACGCACGGAGCGCTTCGCGCATCGCGTCCACGAACCCCTCCGGGCGGCGCGGCGCGAAGCCGTCCTCCCACCAGACGTCGAGCACGTCCACGCGGGCGTCGGCCCGCTCGATCCGCGGCTCGATCCGGCCGACGAAACGGTCGCCGAACGTGATCGGCAGGACATACCAACCCCAGCGGCGCTTGGCCGGCGGCACGAAGAGCTCCCACACGTAGTCGAAGCCGAACAGGCTTCCGAGGAGGCGGCGGTCCCAGATCAATGCGTCGAAGGGGGGAAGGAACGCGACCGAGGGCGCCGGCTCGGCGGCGCCTCAAGCAACTCGACCTCCTCCCGGACGACGAAGCGCTTGCCGCGCAAACCCTCGACCTCGACGGGAACGAGCTCGCCGAGCTCGAGCAGCTCCTCGCGCAGCTCGTTTCTTCCCGGCACGTGCGGCCAACGCGGGTCCGGCTTCGCGGGGCCGAGATAGCCGAAGGTGTCTCCGGCGCTGATGCCGAGCAGGCCGTGGGCTCGATACCGTGAAAGGAGCTTGTGGCGGAGTGCTCACGCAGCGGGACTTCGCGCGCGAGTAAGTCGGCCGGAAGCAGCCGTTCGATGAGGTCGCAGTAGCGGCGGTTGCCGTTCCGGCGCGCAAGGCCGAGCACGCCCGTGAAGGTGTGCGCCTCGAGCACCGCGCGCAAGGCGTTCATCGGCATCCCGAACCAGTCCTTCGTCGGTCCGCGCTCGACGCGCCACGGAGGAGGCGGCAGCGGTCACGCCGAACGTAGCCGGCTGGCTGGCCCTGGCAGAGGCCGAGCACGAGCGCGTCCGCGGCGTCGCATCGCCCGAGTCGTGGTCGAACGCCGCAGCGGCCTGGGATCGGCTCGAGCGCCCGTTCCTCGGGGCCTACGGCCGTTGGCACCAATCCGAGGCGCTCGTTGCCGCCGGCGCGTCCCGCACCGAGGCGAGCGTGCCGCTGACGCAGGCACACGCGGTCGCGACTCGGATCGGAGCAAAGCCGCTTGCTCGAGAGCTGGAGCTCCTCGCACAACGCGCGCGGCTCGATCTCCGCCGCCGGACTCCGAGTCGCCCGAAGGGAAGCAGGCCATGGAAGAGCTGCTGGTCTGACGCCGCGCGAGGCGGAGGTCCTAGCACTCGTCGGGCGGGGCTATACGTACCGGGAGATCGCCGACGCACTCGTGATCAGCGTGAAGACCGCGAGCGTCCACGTCTCGCACATCTTGCGCAAGCTCGCCGCGCCCAACCGGGTCGAAGCTGCCGCGATCGCACACCGCGTCGCCGTGCCCGACATCGGGCGAGCCGAGATCGACGCCTGACGCTACTGCGGAAGCGTTCGTGGCAGTCCGAAGTGGGGGAAGAGGCTGCGCTCGGCGAACCAGGTGATGGCGGAGACGCGGTCGCCCTCGAGCGTGAGCACGAACAGCCCGTAAGCGCGCGCGATCGCCGCTTGCGAGTCAGGGAGGTAGCAGGCGAACGCAGGTTGGCTGTTGGCGCGGATGGGAACGAGCCGGAGGTTCGCGCCGCGCCGGGCCTGGCGGTCCTTCAGGAACTGCGCGATCGACTGCCTGCCTTGGTACTCGTAGGGCTCGGGCGGCATCGTGACCCAGGCGTCGTCGGTGAGCAGGGAGACGACGCTGTCGATGTCGCCGCGCTCGACGGCGGCTGCGAAACGACCGACGAGCTCGCGCTCGCGCGCTGAGCGCGGCAGGGGTGCGCGCTCGCGACCGCGGATGGGCATCCGTTCGTCCACCGTCGCGCGCGCCCGCTGCAGGGCCCCTTTGACCGAGGCTTCGCTCGAGTCGAGCATCTCAGCGACTTCGGCCGTGTGCAAGCCGAGCACGTCGCGCAGCACGAGGGCGGCTCGCTGCCGTGGCGGCAGATGTTGCAGCGCAGCCACGAACCCGAGTCCGACGGACTCGCTCGTCTCGTAGCGCGCCTCCGGCCCGGGAGCGGGGTCCGCGAGCCCTTCGAGCAGGACGTCGGGGTACGGGTCCAGCCAGATCGGCTCGACCCTGCGGGTGGGCTCGGGCGGCTCGACCATGCGGACCTCCTGTGGGCGGCGTCTGCGGTCGCGAAGCGCGTTCAGGCAGCGGTTGGTCGCGATCCGGTACAGCCAAGCGCGCAAGGAGGCTCGTCCCTCGAAGTTTTCAAGTCCGCGCCACGCCGCCAACAGCGTCTCCTGCAATTGGTCCTCCGCGTCCTGCAGAGAGCCGAGAATTCGGTAGCAGTGCAGCTGCAGCTCCGCCCGGTACGGGTCCACGAGCTCCCGAAACGCGTTCTCCTCGCCCGCGCGGGCGCGGCTCAGCAGCTGCTCGGTCATCAGCTTCGACCTCATCAGAAGTACTGACACCGATCTCGAAGGAAACGAATCGGCCGGTTCGTGCATGCCGGCCGCGGTGTCTCAACCAATAGCACGAAGACGGCGGGTGTGACCACCCTGGGACAGAAGGAGCCAGAGATGATGCTGAAGGACAGGGTTGCGGTGATCTACGGAGCCGGAGGCGCGATCGGCAGCGCTGTCGCACGCGCCTTTGCGGCTGAGGGGGCCAAACTCTTTCTCACCGGGCGCCACCTGGCACCCGTCGAAGTCGTCGCCAGGGAAATCGCCTCCGCCGGCCGATCCGCCGAGGCGGCGGAGGTCGATGCTCTCGACGAGCAGGCCGTGGACAGGCATCTCCAGTCCGTGATCGACAAGGCGGGCCGCGTCGATATCTCGTTCAACGCGATCGGCGTCCCGATTCCGAAGATTCGTGTACCCCTTGCCGAACTGGACGTCGAGCAGTTCTCCCTGCCGATCGCGACCTACACGAGGTCGTACTTTCTGACCGCACGGCTCGCGGCCCGACGGATGGTCCCGAACCGATCAGGGGTGATCATGACCGTCACCTCAACGCCTTCGCGGACGGGCGTCCCATTCATAGGAGGCGGCGGTCCGGCGATGGCAGCCGTTGAGGCACTCACTCGAGGTCTATCCGCGGAGCTGGCACCTCGGGGTATTCGCGTGGTCGGTCTGCGACCACAGGCGATGCCGGAGACAGGCAGGATCAAGGAAAGCTTCGAGCTTTACGCCAAGGCATCGGAAATGACCTGGACGGAGTTCCAGGAGTCGCTCGCAGGCCGGACTCACGCGCGACGGCTTTCGACGCTGGCGGAGCTGGCTAACGCGGCGGTCTTCATGGCTTCCGATCAGGCGAGCGGGATGACCGGGACGATCGTCAACTTGAGCCTGGGGAGCCTGGACGATTAGCGGCTAAGCGGCCGAAGCTTCGCCAAGAGCCGACGTGCGGGCGTGGTCTACGCTCGCCGAGCATGACCGCGCCGCTTCGAGATCGCGTGCTCTCCATCGGAGCTGATCCTCGCGACACGGCGGACGAGCGCTTCCGGAAGCAGCTGCTCGTCGGTATCGCGCTTCTCATCCTGCCGATCGGGTTCCTCTGGGGCTGCCTGTACTGGGCGGTGGGTGAGCGCGCGGTAGCGCTCACGCCGTGGGCCTACGTCACCGGATCGGCGATCAGCCTCGTCGTCTTCGCGCGAACGAGGAACTTCGCGTTCCTGCGGACAGCGCAGCTGCTTCTGATTCTCGTCGCGCCCGCGCTCGGAATGGTCATGCTCGGTGGCCTTCGCGAGTCGAGCGGGGTGATCCTCTGGTCGCTGTTCGCCCCGCTCGGGGCGGTCGCGTTCGACCGCCCTGGCCGCGCCTGGGCGTGGTTTGCGGCCTTCGTTGCCACAATCCTGCTCGCGCTCGTTCTCTCGGAGGTCGTTCGGCCGGACGGCGCGGACCTGCCGGAGGCCTTCGTCCGGACCTTCGACGTCCTCAACATCGTCGTCGTCTCGTTCGTCGCGATGCTCTTGCTCGTGACCTTCGCGCGAGGACGGGACACCGCGCAGGCGCGCGTCGAGGAGCTGCTGCTCAACGTCCTTCCCGCCGAGGTCGCGCAGCGGCTGCAGTCCGATCGGCAATCGATCGCCGACCACTTCGACGAGGCGAGCATCCTCTTCGCCGACGTGGTGGACTTCACGCCGCTCTCGAGCCGGCTCGACGCACGCGAGGTGGTCGGGCTCCTCGATCGCCTGTTCACGAGCTTCGACGAGCTCGTCGACCGTTACGACGTCGAGAAGATCAAGACGATCGGCGACTGCTACATGGCCGCGGCGGGCGTCCCGAGGCAGCGACCGGATCACGCACACGCGCTGGCAGGGCTCGCGCTCGAGATGCGCGAGTGCGCAAAGAACTGCCTCCCCGACGGCGCCGGCCACGATCTACGGCTTCGCATCGGCATCAGCTCGGGGCCGGTCGTCGCGGGCGTGATCGGGCGTCGTCGCTTCCTCTACGACCTGTGGGGGGACACCGTGAACATGGCGAGTCGCATGGAGTCGCATGGGGCACCGGACGAGATTCAGATCACGCGCTCCACGTGGGAGCTCCTGGACGACCACTTCGTGACCGAGCCCATCGGGCTCGTGGACGTGAAGGGGAAGGGCGAGATCGAGACGTGGCGGCTGGTCAGCCCACGCGGCCGTTTGCCGCAAGCGCGCTATAGCGAAAAAGTGACGTGACGGGGTCTCGGCTCGAGCTCACGCGGCGGCAGATCCTCGCGTTCCGACGAAAGGTCGGCGCGCTCGACCAGCGTCTGCCGCCCGGGCGGCGCTCACTCCGGCTTGCGGCGTGGGCCGGCCTGCAGGACAGCATGCCCCGAGCCGCGCTCCTGTCGATCCATGCGCGCGTCGACGGGACGAAACCGTCCACTTGGGAGGACTCGTCACTCGTCCAGCTCTGGGGACCGCGGTACAGCACGTACGTCATCGCCGCGCGCGATCTCGCGGTCTTCTCGCTCGGAAGGCTGCCGGACGGAGGCGCCACCCGGCAGGTCGCGGAAGAGATGGCCGCCCGCCTTCACTCCCTTCTCGCTGGGACGCGGATGACCGACCGCGAGGCGGGAGGCGCTCTCGGCGAGAACCCCAACCGGTTTCGGTACGCCGCGCTGACCGGCACGGTCGTCATCCGCTGGGAGGGGGCCCGGGCACCCGCCGTCTGGACCGTGCCGCCACCCCAAGTCGACCCCGGCGAGGCCCGCCTGGAACTCGCGCGCCGGTACCTGCACGTCTTCGGCCCCACGACGCCTACGGCCTTCGCTCGGTGGGCGGGGATAGGCCCGCGAGAAGGCGTATCGGCGTTCGATGCTCTCGGCAGGTCCATGACGCAGGTGCGAACACCGATCGGAGACGCTTGGATCCTCTCCCGCGACGAGCCGGCCTTCCGCGCCGACGTGGGTCCCGCCGCCCCCGCGCGGCTCCTCCCGAGCGGCGACGCCTACTTCCTGTTGCAGGGGGCCGATCGCGAGCTACTGGTTCCCGACGCAGCACGCCGTCGCGCGCTCTGGACGCCGCGCGTCTGGCCAGGCGCCCTACTCGTCAAGGGCGAGGTGGTTGGCACGTGGCGACGCGCGGAGGCGACGGTGACGGTGCAGCCTTGGCGCGGACTCTCCCGCGTGGCGCGAGAAGCGGTCGAAGCCGAGGCGGAAGCCTTGCCGGTGCCGGGTGTGCAGGGTGAACTCGTCGTCCGCTGGGACGTCGACGGCCGACGAGGTCTTGATGCGCGATCGAGCCGACGAGCAGGGACACGCGCCCAGCCGCCATAGGTCTAGGCGAGCCGAAACGAGTGATCCGAGATAGGGCCGCTCAAGCCCGGGTTATCCCAGGAGCGCTAGTATGCGGCCCTCACGCCCTCGCCCAGTGCCTCCCGGAGCCGTGCCAGAGCGGTGAACGTCCGGCTCTTCACAGTCCCAGAGGGGATGCCGAGCGCGGTCGCGATCTCCGATTGGGTCAAGCCGCCCCAGTAGGCAAGCTCGAGGACTTCTCGCTCGGCCCTCGTCAGCGTTGACAGCGCTGCATGAGCCTCGCGCCGCGCTTCTCGAAGTGCGACGTCGTCGTCTGTGCTTTCGGCGACGGCCTGAGGTGCCATCACCTCGAGCCGGTCGGGAAGCGCGTTGAAGCCGGCCTGCCTGCGTACGACGTCGACGGCCCGTCGGTGCACGAGCGTGAGAATCCAGGTCGACGCCCTCCCGAGAGAGCGGTCGAATCTATCCGCCTGGCACCACACGGTGAGGAACGCCTCCTGCACCACGTCTTCCGCAAGGGCGGCGTCGCGCACTACGCGCAGCGCGAGACGGTAGGCGACCGTCCCGAACCGGTCGTAGAGCGAGCCCAGCGCCTGCTCATCACCCTCTGCACAGGCGGCGAGCAGATCCTCATCGCCAGGAGTCGAACGGGCCATACCAACGGTAGAGACGCGCCCCGGTCGGGTGTTACGCGCTACCGTTCTGCCCGTGGTCGGGTCGCGGACCGTCGCGACCGAACGCACGGAGGAGCACATCCTCGCCCAGCTGCGGGAAGGAAACGAAGAGGCCTTCTGTGCGCTCGTTCGCAGGCACTCACCGTCAATGACGCGGGTCGCGATGGCCTTTGTGTCGCGGCGCGCGGTCGCTGAAGAGGTGGTTCAGGAGACGTGGCTGAACGTCCTTCGAGGCCTCGACGGGTTCGAGGCGAAATCGTCGCTTCGGACGTGGATCTACGCGATTCTCGGCAACTGTGCGAGAAGGCGGGCGGAGCAAGAGCAGCGGCTCGTGCCGCTGTCCGAGCTCGCGGCAGACGAGGCGTCGGGCGACGGTCTCGGCGTGAGCGGCGACCATTTCTTCGACGGAGGCCGGTGGTCTGGCATGTGGTCGAGCGCGGTGCGGCGCTGGGACGACGTTCCCGAGGAGCGGTTGGTGTCGGGCGAGCTGCGTACGGCGTTGCTCGAAGCGATCAATACGCTGCCACGAATGCAGAGAGCGGTGATCACGCTTCGCGATATCGAGGGCTGGCCCCCGGAAGAGGTGTGCGAGTACCTCGGTGTCGCGGACGGCAACCAGCGAGTTCTCTTGCACCGCGCGCGAGCCACCGCACGCGCCGCAGTCGAGCGGTACCTCGAGGAAGGAACGGAGCGATGCTGACCTGCGCCGACATCGTCAAGCTGATCACCGACTACAACGAGGGGCGGCTCGACCCGGTCGAGCGCCGTCGCTTCGAGGAGCACGTTTCGATCTGCCCGCCGTGTCGCTCGTTCCTCGATCAGATGAGGATGACGGTCGAGCTGGTGGGGGAGCTGCGTGAGGAGGACGTCCCGCCGGAGATGGAGCAGCACCTCCTTGACGCGTTCCGTGACTGGAGGCGGGACGAGTGATCGCGTACAAGTTTCTCTCGTCCAATCGCGTGGGGCTCTTCAGTGGAGTCAGATGGCCGGATCCGGGAATCTGGCTCTCGGACGACGCGGAGGTCGAGCGGTGCATGTCGGGGATCCACGCGCTGCACCTGGAGGGGCTTCTGGGTTGGATCGACGACGAGCTGTGGACCTGCGAGCTCGCCGGCATCGTGGAGGACGACGGTCAGGTTGTCGTTGCCGAGCGCGGCCGGCTCGTGGAGCGCGTGACGGCCTGGAACGACCCCTCGGCCCGCGACTTCGCCCGTGCGTGCGCGGCGAGAGGGCGCGAGCATGTGGTCGAGGCGCTGCGCGTGGAGGGATACGACGACGAGGCGCGGGAGCTCGGGGATCTCGACGTCGAGGGCTGGGTGACGAACGCGCCCGGTCTTGCGGCACGGCTGCCGGTCGAGATCGCGGGCCTCGTGCTCGTCGCCGCCGACACGACGGCGCTCGCCGACGGTCGCCGCGTCAAGGCTCGCGGGCCGGAGCTGCGCTCTCACCTCGAGGCGGTCGCCGCCGGTGACGCTACGCATGGCGCGCTCGCTGCGAACGTGGCCTTCATCGTCGCCCACTCGACGGCGGGCCTGCACCCTGATGGACGCGAGGCCGGCTTCGCCGCGGAGCGCGCGTGGCAGCTCGAGCGTCTGGTCGAGCAACTCGGTCTCGCCGTCTCGGCCGCCTAGATCGGCGCCCACATCGCGTTCCGTTTGTCACGAGGTGGACGACGCGGAGCAGTAGGATCGGCCCGTGCTCAAGCTCGAGCACTTCTTCCATCTCGACGGAGGGAAGCGACTTGGGTCTAGAGGCCAGGTCGTCGCCCGTGTCCAGTCACTGGAGGTTCTTTCGTGAGATTCATCAATCGCAAGGTCCTTGCCGCCGCGTTTGCGGTGGTGTTCGCCGGATTGTCGGCCGTCGTCACGGCCTTCATCAGTCCGGCGAGTGCGGCGGCGCCGGACACCACGTATCTCGTCCTCGCACCTGCGGGCAACTCGACCGACAAGGCGTCCGCGCGGGTCGCCGCCGCCGGCGGGACGGTCGTCGCGAGCTACAGCCAGATCGGCGTTCTCGTCGCCCAATCGACCAACCCCGAGTTCGCAACCGCCGCCTCTGGTAGGGGCGTGGAGGCCGTCGCCTCGACAACGGGTCTCGGGACTCCGCTCGCAGAAGATGAGACGCTCGAGACCGTCGACTCTGCCGTCGCGGAGGCCACGGGCAATCCGGCGGGCGAGCCGCTGTTCGGCCTGCAGTGGGACATGACGCAGATCGACACTCCCGAGGCGAACGCGGTGACCACCGGAAGTTCGGACGTCGTCGTCGGCGTGCTCGACAGCGGTATCTCCAGCACCCATCCCGACCTGGTCACGCAGATCGCAAGGGACAAGAGCGCGTCATGCCTGGGCGGTGTCGTCGACACGGCCGAGGCCGCCTGGAACCCGACCACGTCCAGCCACGGCACGCACGTCGCGGGCACGATTGCCGCCGCAATCAACGGTGTCGGCGTCGCAGGTGTGGCCCCGGGCGTGAAGGTCGCTTCGGTGAAAGTCGTCAATGACGCGGGATTCATCTATCCCGAGGCGGCGGTGTGCGGCTTCATCTGGGCAGCCGACCACGGGATGCAGATCACGAACAACAGCTACTTCATCGATCCGTGGGAGTTCAACTGTCGCAACGACCCGCGCCAGCGTCCTGTTTGGCAAGCCGTGCAGCGCGCGATTCGGTATGCGCAGAACAAGGGCGTGCTCACCGTCGCGTCCGCGGGCAACTCGAATGTCGACCTGCAGCACAAGTTCATCGACGATGGCAGCCCGAACGATGGTAGCTCCCCCGTCGAGACGCGCGAGATCAACGGCGCGTGCCTCGACCTCCCCGCGGAGGCACCGGGAGTCGTCACCGTGTCCGCCGTGGGCACCGAGCGTCTGAAGAGCTACTACTCGTCCTACGGGCAGGGCGTTGTCGACGTCTCCGCGCCCGGAGGCGACACGCGGCAGCCAGACCCGACTGTCTCGACCACCTCCCATGCCGTCCTATCGACCGTCATCAACACGACGACGAGAGTGAACGGCTGGGGCTACTCGCAGGGCACTTCGATGGCCAGCCCCCATGCGGCCGGGGTCGCGGCACTCGCCCTTTCCGCGCATCCTGGCCTGCAACCGGCGTCGCTGGCGGCGTTCCTGGAGCGGACCGCCGAGGAGTTGCCGTGCCCGGCGGGCATCTACAACCCGCGCCCGGGACTCGATCAGTATCTGGCCGAGTGCACCGGCGGGACCCGCAACAGCTTCTACGGTGCCGGCGAGGTGAATGCCTTCAACGCCGTGAAGTGACGCACTAACGAGCTGGCGGGGAGCGCACTATCTGTGGCGCGTACCCGGACGCGATCTTGGCCGCCAAACAGGCCGCTCGCGCTCCCCGCCAAACTCGGCCAAGATCCAGATCCGATCGACCTGTCCGGGCGCCTGTTGTTGCGGTCGCTCCCCCAGCCTCTGGCCGTCCAGCGCTCGAAGGAGCCCTCAGCGCAACCGTCCTAAAGGGAAGCCGGCCCTTGCCTACGGGTTGACACGTGCCTTGTCCTCCAGCACTTGCCTCCTCAGTGCGTCTGCGAACGACGAGTCGCAGACAACGTCGTCAACCTCGATGTTCTCGGAATCGAGCAGCTGCAGCCGGAAGTGGTCGTGGCCGTCCGCCCCGTGCAACACAAGGCCGGCGGCAAAGAAGCCGAGCTCGTTCAGCGCGGTCGTCGCTTCGTCGACCTCGCCGACGGCCACCAAGTCGATGTCCGCGTAGACGACGTCGACGTGACGCGATAGCAGGTGTCGCACAGTTCGCTTCAGCGCGGTGCCAGCCTCGATGTCCCAGCGCTGGAGCCGCAAGAAGCCGAGGGAGCGCGGCTCGTCGACGTCAACCGTAACCACCTCGCTCTCAACAGGAGCCGGCTCAGGGCGAGCCTCGATCGAGAGAGCAACGTTGGCGTAGACGCTCTCGAGCAGCTCGCGGTACAGAGCCGGTAGCGCCGCTTGACGGGGGCGTTCATCGAGTGGCCGGTACGAGCGGAGCGTCGCCGTTCGTCGTCTCGGCCCTCCG
>DASSCT010000222.1:0-2949 GCA_035697545.1 Gaiellaceae bacterium
CACCTCCAGCTCGCGCCGGGCCCGTGCAGCCTTGACGTGCTGCTCGAACGTGTAGAAGTCGCGAACCGAGGGAGGATGGAGCACCGGCGGTAGGAGCTCGACCTCGTCCAGCAGGTGCTCGGCGTGCTCGCGGGCGCGTCCGCCTCCCGTGAAGAACGACTGAAGAGTCTGCGCGGCGAGTTGGACCACGCGGTCCCCCTCGATCCGCCCGGGCCAGCCGCGCTGCAGGTGATGCCCCTTCGGGCTGAACATGCAGAGCTTCACGCGTTTCCCCAAGCGCCATGTCCGGTGCCAGGCACCGGCCGTGTCCGTGGGGGCCACGTCACGGCTCGGTGTGCACCACGACGTCGGCGATCTCAGGGAGCTGCTGGCGGATCCGCTCCTCGACCTCGCTGGCCAGGGCATGCGCCTCGGCCAAGGTTCGGTCGGCGGCCACCCGCAGCGTCACGAACACGAGCAGGCCCTCGTCGGTTCGCACAAGGCGCACGTCGCGCGGCGGCTCGCCCGTGAGCTCCTGCGCGATCGAGACGATGGCCCGCTCGTCGGGCGGCGCGGTTCGTTCGCCCGCCTCTTCCTCCCGCAACGGCTCGAGATGCGTCTGCACGGCGATGACTTGCGGAAGCCGTTGCGAGATCGCGCCCTCGACCTCCGAGGCGACCGCATGCGCCTCTTCGAGCGAGAGGCCTCCCGGGAGCTTGATGTGCAGCCCGACCTCGACTCCACCGTTTACCGTCACGATCCGGACGTTGTGCACCTCACGCACCCGCGGGATGCTCAGAGCGGCAGCGAGGACATTGTCGCGGAGCGCCTCCTCGGTACCGGGCTCCACGTGGACGACGACGTCGCTCTCCGGGAGCGCCGCCTGGACAGCTTGCTCGACCCGGTCAGCCGCGGCATGCCCCTGCCCGACAGCAGCCCCGGGTGGAACGCCGATGACGACATCGGCGAAGTGTCGTCCGCCAGAACGCCTCATCCGGAGGCGCCGGAGCTCGACGGGGGGCTCGATCTCCCGGATCGCGGCTCGAGCCGCAGCGTCCGCGTCCGGCGGTGAGCGGTCCATGAGCACGTCGACGTTGCTCCGCATCAGCCTCGCGGCGGCCAAGAGGACGAGCACGGCAACGAAGAGCGCCGCAGCAGAGTCGGCGCCGGGGTAGCCAGCCGCGACAAGCACGAGGCCGATGAACACCGCAATGGAACCGGCCATGTCGCTGCCGAAGTGGAGCGCGTTCGCCTGAAGCGCGGCGCTGCCATACCGTTTGGCGCCGCGCCGCGACACGATCGTCCGGCTCGCGTCGACGGCGATCACGAGGGCGATCACGACGAAGGCGTACCACGTCGCGTTCACGTCGGGCTCGGAGGCGCCAAGGAGATGGGAGAGCGCCTTGTAGGAGATGAACAAGCTCGCGAGGACGAGGATCGTGGCCTCGGCGAGGGCCGCAAGGTGCTCCGCTTTCCCGTGTCCGTAGGGGTGCCCAGGATCCGCAGGCCGGCCGGCGACCCCGACGGCGAAGAAGGTCAGGAGGGCCGCAACGAGGTCGGTGCCGGAGTGGATCGCCTCGGAGACGAGCCCGAGGCTCCCGCTCGCAAGGCCGGCGCCGAGCTTGAGCGCGATGAGCGCGACCGCCGCGAGCACGGAGACGAGCGCGGTTCGCCGCTGCGGCGTCACTCGGGAAGGCTAAACGCGGAGAGCCCGCACGAAGCGGGCTCTCCTCCGTTCGTCGTCCGAGAGCTGGCTACGCGTCGGCGATGTCGCCGTGGAAGACCTCGTGCAGCATCGTCCCGGCGCCCTTGCCCTTGTCCTGCCAGTGGCGGAAGAGCAGCGCCTGGTGCCGTGCAGCCGTGTAGTTGAAGTTGAACTTGCAGTCAGAGCTGTTCTCGAAGCACGAGAACACGGCTGTCGGACCGAAGAACGTCGTCAGGAAGACGTCGGTGAAACCGCAGTCGGGCCCCGTGCAGGTCGCGTTCGGGTTGAACGTGCCGCCGGTAACCGTGCCACGCAGGAAACCGACCAGCTTGCCCTTTACGCCGGCGCGCACGGTGTGGCCGTGCCGACCGGTCATGTCGCAAGCCCCAGGGCTCACACCGGCAAGCGTGACGAACATGCCTCGATCACGGCGGGTGAGCGTGTAGGAGCCGTCAGCGTTCAGCTTGACGATGAACGTTCGCTTGACCGTGTCATTGGCCCACGGCCCACCACACGACCCGTTGTCCGTCGTGTTCACCACGAAAGTGAGCTTCCCGTGCGCCGCCTTGGGCTTTGGCCCCTTCCCCGGGCCGGGTTTTGCCACAGCCGCGACGACGAAAAGCAGCGCGCCGAGGATCACGGTTGAGAGGATCAAGAGTCGTTTCACGTGTCTGTTCCTCCTTTGCCTCTGGTCCATGGGTTGTTCCCCGTTGACGCGCCCAAATCGCCGCTGAGCAGGATCTTTACGAACTCTTTGCAAGCGCCGAGCGCGCCGCGTAGTAGCCGCAAAGGCCGTGGACACCGCCGCCCGGCGGTGTGGAGGACGAACAGATGTAGACGCCCTCGATCGGCGTCGAATACGGATTCAGCCGGATCGCCGGCCGCGTGTAGAGCTGGCGGAGGTCCTGGACGCCGCCGTTGATGTCGCCGCCGACGTAGTTCTCGTTCTCGCGCTCGATCTCCGCCGGGCCACGGACGCTGCGGTCGAGGATTCGCGCCCGGAAACCCGGCGCAAACCGCTCGACTTGCGCCTCGATCCGCTCGGTCATGTCCACCCGGGACCCGTTCGGCACGTGGCAGTACGCCCAGAGCGTGTGCTTGCCGTCGGGCGCCCGCGTGTCGTCGAACAGGCTCTGCTGGGCGGCGAGCACGTACGGGCGCTCCGGCGCCTCCCCGTGCCAGACGGCGTCCTCCGACGCCGCGATTTCCTCCAGCGTCCCGCCCAGATGGACGGTTCCCGCGCGCAGGCATTGCTCTGCTCTCCA
>DASSCT010000223.1:0-18078 GCA_035697545.1 Gaiellaceae bacterium
TACGTGAGCGTAGACGGGCGGCTCGGCGCCGAGCGCGCTCAGGATCTGGAGCTGCTTCGGCGTGTTCGAGACGTGGTCGGCGCCACGGATCACGTGCGTGATCCCGTCGAGCATGTCGTCGACCGGGTTCGCGAAGTTGTAGGTCGGCCGGCCGTCGGAGCGGACGAGGACGAGATCCTCCAACCGCTCGTTCGGGAACTCGATCCGCCCGCGAACGACGTCGTCCCAGCCCGTCGTCCCCTCGTCGGGCATGCGGAAGCGGATCGCCCCCTCGTCCTCGTAGGCCTTGCCCTCGTCGACGAGCTGCTGCGCGAGCCGCCGCGCGTCCTCCATCCGGTCGAGCTGGAACCGGACCTCCTCGTCCCAATCGATGCCCAGCCAGCGGAGAGACCGCTGGATCTGTTCGGCCGCCTCGGCCACCTCGCGGCCCGTGTCCGTGTTCTCGATCCGCAGCAGGACTTCGCCGCCTTGGCCCCGCGCGAAGAGCCAGTTGAAGAGGAACGTGCGGACGCCCCCGATGTGGAGGAAGCCTGTCGGGCTGGGCGCCATGCGGACGCGGACGCTCACGTCACTATCGTAGGGCCGTGTTCTTCGGCGGCCACTTTTCGGGCGGAGTCAAGGCCGCTCCCGAGCGTGCGGGGGCCGTCGGCGCGAACGCAGTTCAGCTGTTCGTCCAGAGCCCGCGGGCTTGGCGTTTCCCCGAGCACGACCCGAAGATCCTCGCGGGTTTCCCTGAGCGCGCGCAGGCGGCGGGCATGGAGGCTGTCCTCGTCCACACGATCTACCTCTGCAACTTCGCCAGCCCGAACGACGAGCTCTACGACAAGTCGGTGACGACGCTGAGCAAGACCGTCGACGCCGCGTGCGCGATCGAGGCTGACGGCGTCGTCTTCCATGTCGGCTCCCACCTTGGGAGTGGCTTCGAGGCCGGCCTCGAGCGCGCCGGGCCGGCGGTCCAGCAGGTGCTCGAGCGCTGCTCTGACAAGACCTGGCTCCTGATGGAGAACTCGGCCGGGACCGGCGGGACGATCGGCCGGTCGCTGGAGGAGCTGGCGGCGCTCGTCGACCGGATCGGGCGTCATCCGCGCCTCGGCATCTGCCTCGACTCTTGCCACCTGTGGGCCTCCGGCTGCGACGTCACGGACGAGCGGGCTCTCGACACGCTGCTGGACGACTTCGACCGCGTGATCGGGCTCGATCGGCTCCGCGCGCTCCACGTCAACGACTCACAGACGCCGCTCGGATCGAACCGCGACCGGCACGCGAACCTGCTCGAGGGGGAGATGGGCAAGAAGCTGTCGGTCTTCCTGGGCAACCCGCGGCTCCAGGGACTGCCGGCGGTGGTGGAGACGGAAGGTCAGGCGGGAAAGGGCCCGGACGTCGAGGAAATACGGAGACTGCGCTCGCTCTGGAAGGCCGGAACTAAGCCGACCCGCGCACCTGCGCGAAGACCCGGAAGCTCGGCGCGCCGACCGGCAGCTCGTGGAACTCGGGGTTCACGCAGCCGAGGTCGTCGGTCCGGCTGAGGTACGTGCTCTCGACCTCCGCGCGGCACATTGGCAGCGGCTTGCGATTGGCCCGAACAGCACCGAAGCCCGGGGCTCGGGCTTCGGCTTCGTGGAGCAGCTCGAGGTCGATCTCGACCCCGAACACCTTCTGCATGCAGCCGATATACGTGCGTCCCGCCTCCTCGAACGCGTAGAGGAACGGGCAGGCCCGCTCGACGCACGCGCCGGGATAGACGACCTTGTCGCAGTGGATCCCGCAGCGACGGCACTCGACCTCGTCCTGTGGCCGGAGCGGAAGCTCCCGGGACGGGCGAGTGGCCTCGCTTGACGCCATACCCGGATTTTGGGCCATCCGTTCCGGCCCGCGCAAGACTTGACAGGCCGACACGAACGCGCTAGGTGCGAGCGCGCAGCGCTGTCCGCGAAGCGGACGGGGGAAAGGGTCTGGGGAAACCGGGCGGAGGTTTCCCCAGCTACCCGGCGAGCCGATCAACAACGTTCAGCACGTCCATCTGGGTGAAGGCCTGGTAGTCGGGCTCGACGGGAGACGCCCCGTCGTCCGCCCGGAACCAGAGCGCCTGAACCGTCCTCATGCCGACCCGCGACGCGCCGTAGATGTCGGCGTCGAGGCGGTCGCCCACGAAAAGCGTCTCGTCCGGCGCAACGGCGAGCTCGCTGAGCGCGCGGTGGAAGATCGCCGGATGTGGCTTGCGCTTCCCGACCTCCGAGGAGAGCACGATCGCGTCCACACGCTCGCTCAGTCCTTGCCGCTCGAGGACCGGACGGAGGAGCCATTCAGGGCTCGCCGTGTTCGACACGAGCGCCAGCTTCAGGCCGCGTGCGCGCAGGGTCTCGAGAAGAGCGTGCGTCGACGCGCCGAGCATCCAGTGCGACGACCAGACGGCGTGCGTCGTCTGGAGAAAGAGCCTGACGTCGTCGTCCGTCAGGTCGACACCCTGGCGTTGGAAGGACGCCGCCATGACTCGAACGACGTCGACCTCGTCCTCCCGGCCGTACCCGAAGAGCTCGGATTCGTGCTCGACCAGAAACTGGGTGAACGCCTCTGCGTCGGGCAAGCCTTCCCGCTCGAGCGCCGCGAGGCCGGCGGTGTGCCCTTCGAGTGCGACGGCGTCGTCCCACTCGTCGTCCATCAGCGTCCCGCCCCAATCGAAGAGAACCGCGCGCAGCACGGCGGGTTAGGGTAGTCCTCGTGGCCAGGACGATCCTGTGGGGCTCGCTCGCCCTTGCCCCGGCCACGATCTTCCTCCACTACACGCTGCACCCGAGCGAGGTCGTCGAGTTCGTCCTCGCCGCCCTGGCCTTGGTTCCGCTCGCCTGGCTGATCGGCGAGGCGACAGAGCACGCGGCCCACCACACGGGCGCCGGGATCGGCGGCTTCTTGAACGCGACCTTCGGGAATGCTCCCGAGCTGATCATCGCCCTGCTCGCGGTCAACAAGGGACTGACCGAGGTCGTGAGGGGCTCGCTCACCGGGAGCGTGATCGGCAACCTCTTGCTCGTTCTCGGCTTCTCGCTCCTCTTCGGCGGAGAGGGAAGGCTCGACCGCGAGTCGAGCCTCGTCTCACTGGGCCTCGTCGCCCTGGCAGTGGTGCTGCTGGCCATTCCGTCGGTCGCGGGCTGGCACGGCGATCCCGAGCGGCACTCGATCGCGGTGCTCTCGATCCCGATCTCGATCGCGCTTCTGATTGTCTACCTCGGGGTCACGTGGCTGAACCTGCGAAGGCACCATCGCCTGCACGTGGCCGACGAGTCGCCGGACATGGCCGGTTGGACCTTTCGCACGGCGCTCCTCGTCCTCGGCCTCGCCACGGTGGTCACGGCCTTCGTCGCCGAGATCCTGGTCGGCTCGCTCGAGGTGTTCGGCGAGAAGGCTCACCTCTCAGACTTCTTCGTCGCCGCCGTGATCGTGGCGATCGTCGGGAACGCGGCCGAGCACGGCGGAGCCGTCGTCGTCGCCTATCGCGGGCGGATCAAGCTCGCCGCCGAGATCGCGCTCGCCTCGAGCGCCCAGGTCGCCGTCTTCCTGATCCCTGCCGTCGCGCTGCTCTCATGGCTGATCGAGCCGCTGGCGCTGTCGTTTCGAGAGGTCGAGATCGCCGCGCTCGCCGGGTCGACGATCTTCACGTTCCTGCTGGTCTTCCAGGGGCGTTCGAGCCGCGCACGGGGCGTGGCGTTGATCGCGGCCTACGTGCTCGTCGCGGCGGCCTTCTTCGCCGCCGGAGATCGATAGGGTGGCTCGCCGGTTAGCGCACTCGGGGCGAGCTCGATCGCCCGCTCGATGTCGTCGTCGGTGACATCGAGATGCGTCACGGCCCGGAGAATCGTCTGATGGACGGTTCCGGACAGCCCCACCCCGGCGTCGCGCAGGCGTGCGAGCGCGTCGGCGGTCGTGAGGCCCAGCGGCGCGACGTCGAGGTGGATGAAGTTCGTCTCGACGTCGTCGGGATCGGCGGGCAAACCCGCTGCTGCGAAACCCTCGGCCAGGCGCCTGGCGCGCGCGTGATCCTCCGCGAGCGGCTCGACGTGGTGATCGAGCACGTAGACGCCGGCCGCGGCGACTATTCCGGCCTGGCGCATCGCTCCGCCGAAGAAGTGCTTGTAGCGGCGGGCGCGCTGCATGAGCTCGGCGGAGCCGGCGACGAGCGCGCCGAGCGGACACCCCAGTCCCTTGGAGAGGCAGATGGTGACGGTGTCCGCAGGAGCTGCGATCTCCGCGGGCGCCACGTCGAGTGCGACGGCGGCGTTGAACAGCCGCGCGCCGTCCAGGTGCAGGCGGAGACCCAGCTCACGGCAGGTATCCGCGACGGCGCGGATCTCCTCCAGCGGCCACACCCGCCCACCGGAGCTGTTGTGCGTGTTCTCGATCGAGACGATCCGCGTGCGCGGCGTATGCAGATCCTCGAACGTGTGGGCCTTCGAACGGATCTGATCGGGCGTCAGCCGACCACGGTCTCCAGGGAGCGGACGGGTCAGGAACCCGCTGTGCGCCGCGGGCCCGCCGAGCTCGGCGACGAGGATGTGGGAGTGCTCCTCCGCGAGCACCTCGTCCCCCGGCTCGCCGTGAAGGCGGAGCGCGATCTCGTTCGCCATCGTCGCCGTCGGGACGTAGACGGCCTCCTCGTGGCCGAGTAGCTCTGCGACGCGGTGTTCGAGCAGGTTGACCGTCGGGTCCTCGCGCTTCTGCTCGTCGCCGACCTCGGCCGAGGCGATCGCCTCGCGCATCGCCGGCGTCGGGCGGGTCGCGGTGTCGGAGCGAAGGTCGATCACACCTGATTCCTAGCAGTGTCGGCCGGCTCAGCGCCCCGCTCGAGCAGGAGCGTGCGGAGCTCCTCGTTGTCGTTCTGGACTGCGGCGTCGATGGGCCGGAACCCACCCTGTTGCCGCGCATTCGGGTCGGCCCCCGCGTCGAGGAGCATCCGCGCCGTCTCGTTCGCGTCGACCGCCGCAGCGCTGTGCAGCGGCTGGACCTGCATCTCGTTCTCGGCGACGGCGCTCGGGTCGGCGCCGTGCTCGAGCAGGGCCGCAGCGGCCTCGGGGGTGCCGAAGAACGCGGCGTAGTGGAGGGCGGTGAACCCGTCCGGGGAACGCGTCGACACGAGCGTCGGGTCGTCCGCGAGCAGCGCTCGAACGCGTGCGGTGTCGCCGAGCGCCGCCGCTTCCAGGATGTCGAGGTCCCGGCCCTTCGCCTCCTCCTCGGCCGCGGTCCGGTCGCCGCGGTACAGCGCTTCGAGGATCGTGCTCATCCGAGCTACACCCCCTTCGGCGCCTCGGCTTCGGCTGGCGCGGCCTGGACCGGCTCCTCGGTCAGGTCGGGATGCTCGTCGAAGCGGTAGCGGACAATCGCCCGCTTCACCGCCTTGACCTCGTCGAGCCGCTTGACGGGGCGATTGTGCGGCGCGGCCTTGAGGAGCTCGGGATCCTCCGCCGCCTCACGGGCGATTGCGAGCATCGCGTCCGCGAACGCGTCGAGCGTCTCCTTCACCTCGGTCTCCGTTGGCTCGATCATCAGCGCCTCTGGAACGATCAGGGGAAAGTAGATCGTCGGCGGATGGAAGCCGTAGTCCATCAGCCTCTTGGCCACGTCCAGCGCGGTAATTCCGTGCTCCCGCTTGAGCCGGCGCGCCGACAGCACGAACTCGTGCATGCAGAGGCGGTCGAAGGGGAGCTCGTAGGCGCCGCGGAGCCGTGCGAGGAGGTAGTTCGCGTTCAGGACGGCGATCTCGGACATCGTCCTCAGCTCGCGCCCCCACGCGAGGATGAACGCGTAGGAGCGGACGAAGACCCCGAACGGCCCCGTGAAGCCCCTCACCTTTCCGATCGATTTCGGCCGGTCGTAGTCGAGCCGGAAGCGCTTTCCAGCGCGGACGACGGCCGGAACGGGGAGATACGGCTCCAGCCGGCTGCGGACCGCGATCGGCCCGCCGCCCGGCCCGCCGCCGCCGTGCGGCTGCGAGAAGGTCTTGTGCAGGTTGATATGGACGATGTCGAAGCCCATGTCGCCGGGCCGGGAGATACCGCACACGGCGTTCAGATTCGCGCCGTCGTAGTAGACGAGCCCGCCGGCCTCGTGGAAGATCCGAGCGATCTCCTCGATGTGCTCGTCGAAGAGGCCCAGGGTCGAGGGGTTCGTGAGCATCAGTCCGGCGGTCTCCTCGTCGACCTTGGCGCGGAGATCGTCGAGGTCGATGTTCCCGCGGGCGTCGGTATCGACCTTGACGAGCTCGTAGCCGGCCATCGTCACGCTCGCCGGGTTCGTCCCATGCGCCGTGTCGGCCACAACGACCTTGCGCCGCCTGTCGCCCTCGCCGCGGTCGGCGAAGTAGGCGCGCATGAGCATCAGGCCGGTCAGCTCGCCCTGGGAACCGGCGGCCGGCTGGAGCGAAACCGCGTCGAGCCCGGTGATCTCGACGAGCATCTCCTGGAGCTCGTGCATCAGCTCGAGCGCTCCCTGGGCCGAATCCTCGTCCTGCAGGGGATGGAGGTCGTTGAAGCCGGGCAGCCCGGCGACCCGCTCGTTGACGCGCGGGTTGTACTTCATCGTGCACGAGCCGAGCGGGTAGAAGCCCGTGTCGATGCCGAAGTTCCGGGTCGTGAGCTCGGTGAAGTGGCGGACGATCTCGGACTCGGGCAGCTCGGGCAGCCGCGGCGGGCGCTTGCGACGGAGCTCCTCCGGAATCTCCGGCGGAGCCAGGTCTTTCGGGTGTGGGAGGACAGCGGCGCGGCGGCCGGGGCGCGACTTCTCGAAGACGAGCTTCACGCCGTCAGCACCTCCGCGAGCTCCTCGATGTCATCGAGGCTGCGGCGTTCCGTGACGGCCACAAGGAGTACGTCGTCCATGCCCTCGTAGTCGCGGCCGAGCGGATAACCAGGGTTGACGCCGCGCCCGCGGGCTGCGCGGATCGCCTCGACGGCGGGCCGTCCGACGCGAATGGCAAACTCCTTGAATGTTGTCTTCTCAGGAAACGCAAGCGGGAGGCCGATGCGGTCTTTCGCGTGCCCGGCGAGGGCCATGCAGGTCTCCCCCAGCTCCCGGAGACCTTCTGGTCCCAACCAGCACAACTGAATGAGGCCGCCCAACGCCAAGAGCGTCTGATTGGTCGTGATGTTCGAGGTCGCCTTCTCTCGGCGGATGTGCTGCTCCCGCGTCTGCAGCGTCAGGACGTAGCCGCGCTCACCGTCCACGTCCGTCGTCTCGCCGACGATGCGCCCGGGCATCCGTCGCGTGAACTCCTCGCGCGCGGCGATGAAGCCGTAGTGCGGGCCGCCGAAGGAGAGGGGATTCCCCGCCCCCTGGCCCTCTCCGATCGCGATTGCACAGCCGTAGGCCCCCGGCGCCTCGAGCACCCCCAGCGACAGCGGGTCCACGTGGGCGACCGCCAGCGCGCCGGCGTCGTTCGCCGCGGCGGCGAGCTCCGGGGCAGGCTCCAGGCAGCCGAAGAAGTTCGGCTGCTGGAAGATCACGCAGGCGGCGTCCTCCGCCGCGGCTCGAAGCTCGTCGGTGTCCGTCACGCCGTCGCGGTGCGGGACGTCCACAACCTGCAATCCGAAGCCCGGCGCGTAGGTCCTGACGACCTGGCGCACCTGCGGGTTCAGCGACTCCGCCACGACGACCTTCGTCCGCCCGGTCGCATGCTTCGCGATGTAGCAGGCATCCGCTGCCACGGTCGTCCCGTCGTATCCGGACGCGTTCGAGACGTCCATGCCCGTGAGCTCGCAGATCACCGTCTGGTACTCGAAGAGCGCCTGGAGGATGCCCTGGCTCATCTCGGGCTGGTACGGCGTGTAGGAGGTCAGGAACTCGCCCCGCTGCAGGATCGCGTCGACGATCGCCGTGACGTAGTGGTCGTAGATCCCTGCGCCGAGAAACGAGATCTCGCGTCCCGTGTCGGTGTTGCGGTCGGCCAGTTCCTTGAGGCGGTCGACGATCTCGTGCTCGGAGAGAGGGTCGCCGACGTCGAGCTCGCGATCGAGGCGGACGCCCTCCGGGATGTCGCGGAACAGCTCTTCGACCGAGGCAACGCCGACGGTCTCCAGCATCGCCTCCCGATCGGCGTCGGTCAGCTGGGCGTACGTCACTGATCGGTGAGGAGCTCGCGGTAGGCCCCGACGTCGAGCAGCCCCTCCGCCTCGCTCGGATCCGCCAGGCGGATCCGGATCAGCCAGCCCTCGCCGTACGGATCCTCGTTGACCGTCTCGGGCGCATCGATCACCGCCCGGTTGACCTCCAGCACCTCGCCGGAGAGCGGCGCGATGACGTCTGAGACGGCCTTGACGGACTCGACCTCGCCGTAGCTCGAATCCTTCGTCACCGTCGAGCCTTCCTCCGGCGGCTCGTAGTGGACGAGCTCCCCGAGCGCGTCCTGCGCGTACCACGTGATGCCGAGAACGGCCTCGTCGCCGTCGATTCGCGCCCAGTCGTGTTCCCGGTGGTAGCGGAGCTCCTCGGGGTAGCTCTCCTGCGCCGCCATTCAGCCCTCCCGCTTGTAGATGGGTTTCTTCACGATCTGCGCGCGCCGGTCGCGCCCGCGCACGTCGATCGTGAGCTCCGTGCCGGTCTCGCTCTGGCCGGTCGGGACATAGCCCATGCCGATCCCACGGTCGAGCATCGGCGAATGGCTGCCCGACGTGACGCGGCCTCCGCCCGCGATCGGCATGCCGGCTCGTGGGATTCCTGCGTCCTCCATCACGAACGGGACGAGCTTTTCCGGTGGGCCCTCGGCCTTGATGCGCCGAAGCTCGTCGGCGCCCGTGAAGTCCTTGTCGAGCGCGCAGACCCAGCCGAGGCCGGCAGAGACGGCGTCCGTGTCCGGACCGATGTCGTTGCCGTGCAAGGGGAAGCAGACCTCGAGCCTGAGCGTGTCGCGCGCGCCAAGCCCGCACGGAACCACACCTCGCGCGAGCACGCGATCCCACAGGGAGACGGCGTCCTCGGCTGGGACGAGCAGCTCGACGCCGAGCTCACCCGTATAGCCGGTGCGGTTGACCATGCACTCGACGCTGTCGAGCTCCTGCATGGCGAACGTGAACGGCGGTGCAGCGTCGAGACCGAGCCGCTGGAGCGAGCGAGGGCCCTGGACGGCGAGCAACGCAAACTGGTCAGAAACGTCGCGGATGTCTGAGCCGGGGATCTCCCGTTCCTTAAGCCACTGGAAGTCGCTCTCGCGATTTGCCGCGTTGACGATCAGCAGGTAGCGGCCCGGCTCCAGCCGGTACGCGATCAGGTCGTCGAGAATCCCGCCCTGCTCGTTCGTGAGCAGCGTGTATTGGGCACCGCCGGCCTCGACCTTGTCGAGATCGTTCGAGAGCAGCGACTGCAGGAGCTCGTGTGCCCTCGGGCCCTCGACGTCGAGCTCGCCCATGTGCGAGACGTCGAAGACCCCGGCGTCGCCACGGACTGCGCGATGCTCGGGGATTACGCCCTCGTACTGCACGGGCATCTCCCAACCGGCGAACGGAACCATCCGCGCGCCAAGAGCCCGATGTCGCTCGTAGAGCGGGGTCCGCTGCAGCGTCTGCACGACGCTCGGATGCTACAGAGCAGGAGTCGCGCTCAGTCCCGCAGGAACGAGGGAACCTCGAGCACGTCCGACGGGACGTCGAACCGCTCGTCGCCCTCTTCGCGCCTCCGCGCCGGCGCCTCTTCCTCGGTCACGGCTCGGCGGCGGCGCCGGTGCGCGCCGGGGCCGAAGCCGGTCGCGATCGTCGTCACCCGCACCTCGTCCTTGAGCGACTCGTCGATGACCGCTCCGAAGATCACGTTCGCATTCTGATCGGCGGCGCTCGTCACGACCTCGGCTGCCTCGTTGACCTCGAAGAGCCCCATGTCCGGCGGCCCGCTGATGTTGAGCAGGATCCCGGTGGCGCCCTCGATCGAGGACTCGAGCAGCGGCGACGAGACAGCGGTGTGCGCGGCTTCGGCAGCGCGATTCTCACCGGACGCGGTCCCAATCCCCATGAGCGCCGATCCCGCCTCGGTCATGATCGCGCGCACATCGGCGAAATCCAGGTTCACGATCCCGGGAACGGTGATGAGGTCGGTGATGCCCTGGACGCCCTGCCGCAGGATGTCATCGGCCATCTTGAAGGCGTCGACGATGGACGTCTTCTTCTCGACGACCTGCAGGAGCCGGTCGTTCTCGATCACGATCAGCGTGTCGACCTGCTCGCGGAGCTCCTCGATCCCGATGTGCGCCTGCTCCGCCCGCCGGCGACCCTCGAACCCGAAGGGCCGCGTGACGACGCCGACGGTCAGCGCGCCGAGCTCGCCCTTTGCGATCTGTCCGACGATCGGTGCACCACCCGTTCCAGTGCCGCCCCCCTCGCCGGCCGTGATGAAGACCATGTCCGCGCCCTTGAGGACGTCCTTCACTTCGTCCCGGCTCTCCTCTGCGGCGCTCTTTCCGACTTCCGGGTTCGCCCCGGCTCCTAGGCCCCTGGTCGAGTCCGCGCCCATCTGAACCTTGACGTCGGAGTCGACGACGAGCAGTGCCTGCGCGTCGGTATTTGCTGCGATGAACTCGACGCCGCTGAGGCCGGCGTCCACCATCCGGTTGACTGCGTTCGACCCGCCGCCTCCGACGCCGACGACCTTGATTACTGCCAGGTAGTTGCCAGTTTGGTCACGCACTCTCAACGTCCCTCCACCTCAAGCTCGACTCTAGCTCGCATGTTGCCGGGCTCCGGCATCGACCAGCCTAGGGCCGGTTGCAGCCGGTGTCAACGCCGAGTGGTCGGCATAACTCTAAGGCTCGACATGAGAGTTGAGAGTTGTACCGACGACTGGCCGATCCGGAACGGCGACGTCCCCGTAGGCGGCTTCGGTTCCAGAGAGCCGGACCGACTCGAGCACGCGGCGGGCGACTGCGATCTTGAGCGGCAGCTCCGAGGCGCTGCCGAGTCGAAGCTCGAAGCGATCGCGGAGGACGAGCGTGAGCCCCTCCTCATCGGAGACGTACCAGATACGCCGGGAGAACCTGGGATCGGACTTGCGGATCGCGGCGAGCGCGGTGATTGCGTGCGCCGCGCTCGGCGTGCGGATGATCGCCCCGGTCTCCGGCTGAACGCTCCCCGGGATCCAGACGACGGGAAGCGGCCGCCGCAGGCGGCGCTCGAGCTTCCGGAGTACGCGCCCCTCCTCCGAGACGAGCCAGTTCTCGTCAGCTCGACGCAGCACCGCGACGGGCCGTTCGACGGTGACCTGCACCCGGAGCTTGGACGGGAACGCGCGGTCGAAACCGACGAGGTGAACGTATGGAAGCGACTCGAGCCGCGCTGCGATGGCGGCTTCGTTGATCTTCATCAGGCTCGTCCCTTCCAGCGGGGCGAGAGCTGCGCGAACCGGCCGCACATGGCCCGCCGGCACCGTCGCGACGTCAATCGAACGAACGGAGAAGACCGCGGTTTCTCGGGCGCCCACGTACAGGGCAAAGGCGACCGCCAACAGCGCAAAGCCGATCGCGAGCGATCGCCCCGATGGAAGGACGTTCAGTCCCGGAGCGGGCGTCGCCGTCCGCACACGGGCAACCGCAGTCTGTCGTCCCCTCGCCACACGGCGGATTTCGCCGTGGTCGAGGCCGCTCCTACGGAAGGCTCAGGTCGCCGAGCAACTGAACCTCATGCTCGAGCTCGACGCCGAATTCCTCGCGCGCCCGCCGCCGCGCCTCAGCCATCAACGCGATCGCGTCAGCCGAGCGGGCCCCGTCGGCGTTCTCGATGAAGTTCGCGTGCCTCGGCGAGATCTGCGCGCCGCCGATTCGGTAACCGCGCAGGCCGCACGCCTCGAGCAACCGACCTGCCGTCAACTCGTGCTCGGGATTCTTGAAGACGCTGCCGAAGGTGCGCTTGTTCGTCGGCTGCGCCGCTTTTCGCTGCGCCTGCATGGTGGCGACGGTCGAGCGGATCTCGCTCTCCGGCGTCGGCAGGAGGCGAAACTGCGCGCGCGCGACGACCTGGCCCGGCGCGAGCCCCGACCGGCGGTACTCGAGCCCGAGCTCCTCGGGCGTCCGCCAGCCGGCGCCCTCGGCGGAGACGACGCGCGCACGCTCGAGGACGCTGGCGATGTCGCCGCCGTAGGCGCCTGCGTTCATCCAGACGGCGCCGCCCACCGTCCCGGGAATGGCGCAGGCGAACTCGAGCCCGCCCAGCGACGCCGACCGGGCTCGGTGGAGACACACGGCCAGCGGCGCGCCGCCTCCAGCGACCAGGCGCTCCCCCTCGACGACGGCCGACGCAAGCTCGCCTGTGAGCTTGAGAACGAGCCCCTCGAAACCGGAGTCCGCCACGAGCAGGTTCGAGCCCAGGCCGACGACGGCGACGGGCAGGTCGCGTTCGGCCACCCAATGGAGCACTTCGGCCAGCTCGTCCTCACTCGACGGACGAGAGAACCAGCTCGCCGGTCCGCCCGTCCCGAGCGTCGTGAACCGCGACATTGCGACGCGCTCTTCGAGGCGCTCGCTCATCCCAGTTGCTCGAGCACCAGTCTGGCGGCTCGGTCGACGTCTCCGGCGCCGATCGTGAGGACGACGTCACCGTCGTGGGCTCGACGGGCGACGAAACGCGCACCGTCTTCGATCCTCGGCGTCCATGCGACGGGCATCCCCGGGCGGAGCTCGACGAGCGTGTCGACCACGAGCTTGCCGGTGACGCCCTCGATCGGTCGTTCGCGCGCGGGATAGACGTCCGCGACCGCGACGACGTCTGCATCCGCGAGCGCAGCTGCCAGTTCCCGGGACAGGTGCCGCGTACGTGAGAAGAGGTGCGGCTGGAAGAGCGCGAGCACCCGCCCGTCGGCCTGCTCGTGCACCGCGGCAAGCGTCGCCGCGATCTCGGCCGGATGGTGCGCGTAATCGTCGACGACGCGGACTCCGCCTGCCACGCCGTGCTCCTCGAGCCTCCGGCCCGCGCCGCGAAACTCCCGCAGAACGGGCCAGGCACGATCGTTGGAGACGCCGGTCAGCTCCAGCGCGGCAAACGCGGCCGCCGCATTCCGCCGATTGTGCTCCCCGGGGAGGCGAAGCTCGCCCTGAAACGGCTCCAGCTCGTCCGCGCGCACGACCTGCGGAACCCCAGCCAGCCAGCGCTCGAACAACTCCTCGACCTCGGCCAGCGAGCCGAACTCGCTGTGGTGGTCAAGGTCGACGTTGGTCACGACGGCAATCTTCGGCCGCAGCCGCTCGATCGTGCGGTCGGACTCGTCGCCCTCGACGACGAGCCAGCCGGCCCCTGCCCGGGCATTTCCGCCGAGCTGGGGAATCTCCGCGCCGATCAGGAACGACGGATCCTCGCCGAGGCGGTCGAGGACGAAGGCGATCATCCCCGCCGTCGTCGTCTTCCCGTGCGCCCCCGCCACGACGATCGCTTGTTGAAGCGAGACCAGCTCGGCGAGAAGCTCCGCCCGGCTCGTCCCCTCCACCTGCCCTGCGAACGCCGTGGAGACGACTTGCTCGGCGCCGGGAGGCGCCGGCGTGATCTCGTCGGCGATCTCCACCGGGATCCCGGCGACGCGCACATGCTCCAGGTACGGCGTCTCGTATCGGTCCCAACCGGAGACCTCCGCCCCCCACGCGTGCGCGAGGAGCGCGTAGCCGCTGAGGCCGGCCCCGCCGATCCCGACGAAGTGAAGCTTCCTACCGGCGAGCGGCCGCAATGGCGATCAGCTCCTCGGCGATCTCGTCGGCGGCGTCCGGGCGGGCTACGCGGCTCATCGCCGCTCCCATCTCGGCCAGGCGCTCGGGGTCGTCGAGCAGCGAGCGCGCCAGCTCTGGCACCTGTCCGAGCTCCCTCTCAGGCACGACGATCGCTCCTCCGGCCCGCTCGAAGTAGCGGGCGTTCTTGGTCTGATGGTCGGCGGTCGCGAACGGGTAGGGAACGAGGATCGCCGGCCGCGCCGCAGCCGCGATCTCCCAGACGGAGCCCCCCGCTCGAGCCAGCACGAGGTCGGCGGCGGCCAGTGCGGTGCCGAAGTCCTCGACGTAGGAGAAGAGCCGGTAGTCCGCCCTCGAGACGCGCCGCTTGAGCTCGGCGTGGTCACGTTCGCCCGAGAGATGAAGGACGGCCGGGCCCGCAGCGCCGAAGCTCTCGACCGCGAGCTCGTTCAGGCTGCGCGCGCCCTGGCTCCCGCCGAAGACGAGAAGCGTCGGCTCCTGGGCGAGGCCGAAGCGGCTCTTCGCCTCCGGCCTCGACACGGTCACACACGACACCGAGGGGATCGGACGGCCGGTCACGCGGTACTTCTCGCCGTCGCGGCCAGGGATCGGGAACGAGAGGAAGACGCGGCGCGCGAACGGCGCGGCCAGGCGGTTCGCGAGGCCGAGGTGCGCGTCGGCTTCCATCAGCGCGGCCGGGATCCGCTGCGACGCAGCCGCCAGCACCATCGGGCCCGCGACATAGCCACCACCGCCCAGGACGACATCCGGTCGCCGCCGCCGAAGGATCTTCCGCGACGCCCGTACAGCGCCGGCTGCGCGCCATGCGGCCCGCACCTGCGCGATTCCCGGGGTCCGCGGAAGTCCCGAGACCTCGAATGAATCGAACTCGAAGCCCGCCTCGGGGACGAGCTTGGCCTCAAACCGCCCGGGGGACCCGGCGAACGTTACGCTCGCGCCGCGGGCGCGAAGCGCCTCGGCCACGGCGAGCGACGGGAGTACGTGCCCTGCGGTTCCTCCGGTCGCGATCAGGCACACGAGTCCTGTCTCGGCCGTCATCTCCGGCGATGTTAAGGAGGATCCCGACTCCGGCGAGACCGACGATCAGGCTCGAGCCGCCGTAGGAGACGAAGGGCAGCGTGATCCCCGTCAGCGGCGCAGCGCCCATCACGGCCGCGATGTTGACCAGCGCCTGGCCGCAGACGAGCGTCGTCAGCCCCGCGGCGAGACGCTTGCCGAACGGGTCGCGGCAGGAGAGCGCGACGCGAAAGCCGGCGTATCCGAACGCCGCATACGCCGCGATCACCGCCGTCGCGCCGACGAGCCCCAGCTCCTCGCCGATGATCGCGAAGATCATGTCCGTGTGCGCCTCCGGGAGGTAGAAGTTCTTCTGGACGCCCTGGCCGAGGCCCGCGCCGAAGATGCCGCCTGAGCCGAGCCCGATCATCGCCTGGACGGACTGGAAGCCCGCGCCCTGGGCGTCCTGCCACGGGTTGAGGAAGCTGAGCAGCCGCGCCCGCCGGTAGGGCTCGAACCACGCCGCGGCGAGGATGAGGATGACGCCGAGCGCTCCCGAAGTCGCGAGCAAGCGGGTGGGTGCGCCGGAGACGACCAGGACGCCGGCCAGCATGATCGCGATCGTGATCGCCGTCCCGAGGTCGGGCTCGGCGAGCAGAAGCGCGCAGACGACGCCCGTGAGGATTCCCAGCGGCTTGAGCAACTCGCCGAGCGTCCGGGGAGCGGGACGGCGGGCGAGGTACGCGGCAGCGAAGATCAGGAGCGAGAGCTTGGCAAGCTCGGAGGGCTGGAAGACGGCCGGGCCGAGGTGCAGCCACCGACGGGCGCCATTGATCGTGTCCCCGACGACGAGCACGGCGAGGAGCAGGACGATGCTGGCGAGGACGAGCCCCGGCGCGAGGTGACGGAGCGACCGGTAGCTCCAGCGCCTGAAGACGAGCAGCAAGGCGACGCCGACGAGCGCGTAGAGGCCCTGCTTGCGGAGGTAGTAGGAAGGGTCGCTGTTTCCGAGCGCGGCCGGCGCCGAAGTCGCGCTGTAGACCATGACAAGCCCGAAGGCGACCAGCGCGAGCGTCACGAGCAGCAAGAGCTGCGCCTCGAACTGCCCCTTTCTCATCGCAGCTCCTCGACCAGGCGGCGGAACTCGTCGCCGCGTTCCTCGAAGTTCTCGAACTGGTCGTAGCTGGCTGCCGCCGGCGAGAGGAGCACGACATCTCCGGGCCGGCCCGCCGCGGCTGCGGACCGGACTGCCGTCGCCAGATCGCCGGAGCGCTCGAACGGGCTCTCCAGGACCGCCGCGAGCTCGTCGGCGGCCGCGCCAATCAGATACGCGCGGGCGCCGCGCTCGCGCAGGTCGGCTGCGAGCTCCGTGTAGCTCTCGTTCTTCCCGAGGCCGCCGAGGATCACGTGCAGCGGCGCGTCGTAGGAGGCGATCGCCCGGCGTGCCGCCGCCGCGTTGGTCGCCTTCGAGTCGTTGACGAAGCGGACGCCGCCGATCTCAGCGACCTCCTCGAGCCGGTGCGGAACGCCCGGAAAGCTGCGCAGCGCTTCGGCGATCCGCTCCTCTCCGACCCCGGCCGCGCGCGCGGCAGCCGTCGCCGCGGCGGCGTTCTCGCGGTTGTGCGCGCCGAGAATCCGCGGCTCGGCCGGGAGCGGGTCGCCGCCTGCGAACTCCACGCGCCGCGCCTTCCCAGAAGGAGGAAACCTCCGCGGCACGACCGCCGTGTCTTCTGCGGTCTGGTTCTCGAAGATCCGGAGCTTCGCGTCCCGGTAGGCCGCGAACGAGCCGTGGCGGTCGAGGTGGTCGGGCTCCAGGTTCAAGAACACGGCGATACGTGGCCGGAACTCCTCGATGTCCTCGAGCTGGAAGCTCGAGAGCTCACAGATGATCCACTCGCCGGGCTCCACCTCGCCGTCGAAATCACACAGCGCGCGGCCGACGTTTCCAGCCACGGGAGCGCCGAGCATGACGCCGAGGAGCTCGCTCGTCGTGGTCTTCCCGTTCGTGCCGGTGACGCCGACGATCGGGTTGTCGAGCAGCCGCGCGCCCAGCTCGACCTCGCTCCAGACGGCAACGCCATGCTTCCGCGCGGCCGCGACGAGCGGCGCGTCGGCCGGTACCCCTGGGCTCTTGATCAGGACGTCCATTCCCTCCAGCAGCGAGTCCTCGTCTGTCCCCAACCGAACTTCGACGCCGGCCGCCGCGAGCCTCCCCACATCCACGTCCTCGGCCTGGTCGACGGCGAGGACGCGCTCGCCGCGCCGGGCAAGCGCCAGCGCCGCGGCCTGCCCCGAGCGTGCGAGCCCGAGGACGAGCGCGTTCACGTCTGGAAGAGGTCGGGCCGGAAGCCGCGGAGGTACTGGTAGTAGAGCGCGAACGCGCCCGCGCAGAGGATCGCCGCGAGGATCCAGAAGCGCACCATGATCTTCGTCTCCGACCACGCCTTCATCTCGAAGTGGTGGTGGATCGGCGTCATCAGGAAGATCCGCCGGCCCCAGTAGCGGAACGAGACGACCTGCAGGATCACCGAGAGCGCCTCGATCACGAAGATCCCGCCGATCAGGAGCAGCAGCAGCTCGCTCTGGCTCATGATCGCGAAGCCGCCGAGCGCGCCGCCGATCGCCATCGACCCGGTGTCGCCCATGAACACCTCGGCGGGGAAGGCGTTGTACCAGAGGAAGCCGATCGCGCCTCCGATCAGGGACGCGCCAAGGATCGCCTGGTCGAGTGCGGCCAGGTCCTGCTCGGTCGCGACCTGGCTCGAGCGGATGTACGTGAAGACGTTGATCGCCGTGAACGTGAGCAGCGCGATGATCCCGACGCCGACCGCGAGCCCATCGATCCCGTCCGTGAGGTTGGCGCCGTTGGCGGCGCCGGCCAGGATCAAGAACAGGAGCAGGTAGAAGGCGAAGGCGAGCTGAACGCGCCAGTCGAGCACCGGCACATAGACAGCCGTGTCGAAGTTGAGATCGTGGACCACGAGGCCGACGGCCAGCGAGATCCCGGCAAGGAACAGCAGCTTGTAGCGCCCCGACAGGCCGAGCGAGCGCCGGTGATGGATCTTGATGTAGTCGTCGACGAAGCCGATCGCCGCGCAGGCCATCGTCACGGCGTAGACCGTGAGCCCCTCCGCCGTCCAGTGGCTCAGGGCCAGGAACGGAATGGTCATCGAGACGACGATCATCAGGCCGCCGGCCGTCGGCGTTCCCTGCTTGACGGCATGGCCCGCCGGCCCTTCCTCCCGGATCATCTGACCGAACTCGTGCCGGCGCAGAAACTCGATGAACTTCGGCCCCGCGAGAATCGAGATGATCATGGCGAGAAGGCCCGCCGCCAGGACGCGTTCCATTAGTGCTCTAGGTTCTGCGCGACCCGCTCGAGGCCTACG